>JALOPN010000309.1 GCA_025453875.1 Gemmatimonadaceae bacterium
CTCCTGCGTCGCCTCGATGCACAGGGGGTGCTCGATTCCGACTGGCGTCTCGAGGCCGGTCCGCCACGACGCTACTACCGACTCAACGCGGCTGGAGACGCGCTGCTTGCGTCGCTCACTCAATCGTGGGCCGAGCTGTCGGACACGATGCACCGGTTGCTCACGGAGGAAGCATGACGACCTGGGAGGCGCTCCTCGACGACTACGTCGGCGACGTCGTACGACGCTTGCCGGTCGCGATGCGTTCCGATGTGGGCATGGAACTGCGTGGGCTGCTGGAAGAATCGTTGCGGGCGCGTGCCGACGCGTGTGGTGAGCCCATCAGCGAGGCGCTCACGTTCGAGCTCCTGCGGTCGTTCGGTGAGCCAGTCGAAGTCGCGACGCGCTACGAGACCCCGTCGTTCACGCTGATCCCCGCGCCAGCCACACGCCGCTTCCTGCAGCTCGCCATTGGCGGGGTGTTGCTGCAGTGGGCGCTCACGCTTCCGGCGGTGTTCACAGCGAACGGCGACGCTGGTCGATGGTGGGTGACGCAGGGATTGGGCGCGCTCTGGTGGCCCGGTGCGCTCGTGCTCGGCTCGGCGACGCGAGAATGGTGGCGCGCACGCCGCACGGCGCGGTCACCCGCTGACCACGAGATCGATCGCGAGCGAGTCCGTCCGGCGCGTGAGCGACGAGCGCTCGCGGGCATCGTGATCGGGGCGCTGTTCGTGTGTTCGCTCCCATGGCTCGCGACAACACTGCCGCAACCGCTCGCCACCGCGTTTGCCGTCGATGCGACGTTTCTCGCCACACGTGCCTGGCCCGTGCTGCCGTTGTACCTCGCCGTCGCGCTGGTGCGCGGGTTCGCCCTGCGGCGAGGGCGGCGTGGTCACGCGATCCGCCGAGCCGACGCGAGTCTGCACGCGGTGTGGGTGGTCGTCCTGAGCTGGTGGAGTCTGGCCGGTCCGGTTTTCGTCGCACCGCGCACTGACGCAGCGGCCAAGGGCGTCTTCATGCTCGCCGCGCTCTTCGCACTTGCCCGACTCGTCGAGATGCTGGTGCAGCGTCGCCCCTCGTTGCGCTCGCCCACGCTCGCGCGCTGAACGCGCGTCTTCACCTCCGCACCTGGAGATATTCACATGTCCAACTCCACCACGTCGTCGTTGACCGCACTGCTGCTCGGCGTCGCTCCGGCGCTGCTCTCGGCGCAAGGCACACCACCGACGCCGGTGCAATCACCGACGGTCACGCCGCCGGCGGCAAGCGCCGTCTACGTGCGACCCGCGCCGCCGGGCGAACTGGTGGACGTCGGCAACGGACGACGCATTCACATCGAGTGCAAGGGACCAAAGACCGACGTCACCGTCGTGATCGAAGCGGGGCTGTCGCAGTTTCCGGCGCACGGTTCGTATGGGCCGACGCAGGATTCCATCGCCACCTTCGCGCATGTGTGCACCTACGACCGCGCCGGCCTCGGCTGGAGTGACGCGGCAACGGTGCCGGTGACGCACGATGCGATGGTGGAGGATCTGCATCGCGTGTTGCGCGCGAAGGCATTGACGGGTCCGCTCGTGCTCGTCGGACATTCGATGGGCGGTCTCCTCGTGCGTCGATACGCGCAGCAGCATCCGGCCCAGGTTCGTGCCGTGGTACTGCTCGACGCCACACCGGAAGAGATGCTCTTCACCGACGCCGCGAAGGCGGAACGCACCGCGCTGGTCCAACGCATCGGCGCAGGGCTGCGCGGTGCGAAGGCAGGAACACCGGTGATGGCGCTGCCGGCTGGCACCGCGCCCGAAGTGATGCTGTCGTTCACCCCCGAGGTGCTTGCCGCCGTGCAGCAGGAGTACGAAGCCATCGACCGCGTCCCTGACAGCATGCGTCGAACGGGTGGTTACGGGACGCTGGGCGATCGGCCACTGGTGGTCGTGCGTCGCGGCAAGGTGGCGTCTCCCGATTCACCAACGGAGCAGCGCTGGCGGGCGTGGCAGGAGGCGATGCTCTCGCTCTCGACGCGCAGCCGCATGGTGGTGGCCGAACAGGCCGGGCATGCGATCGCGTACGAGCAGCCGAGCGTCGTGGCACAGGTGGTGCGAACGCTGATCACGTCTCGTTGACCACGAATCACCGTGCGCACACCGTTGTCGGTGCCGGACGCATGGCAGGCGTGGTGCGCCGGGCGCCGCTGGATACGCATCACGGATGGTGAATCCGGTGCGCAGGTGTACGCGCTGCATTCGTCGACGGGTCCGTCGTCCTTCATCAAACAGGTGTCGGGTGACGAACTCCGTGGCGCGTTGCGTGCGGAGCACGCGCGCCTGCAGTGGCTCGCTGATCGAGTGCACGTCCCGCGGGTGCTTGGCTATGTCGAGCACGGAAACACTGCAACGCTGCTCACGGAGGCACTGTCAGGACGCAGTGCACGCGACGAGCTCGTGGAGGCGGAGGCGCTCGGCGTGCACGCAATCGCCGCTACGGCCAGCGCCTTGGGCGCATGGCTGCGTGCATTGCACCAACAGCCGCTCGACATCTGCCCCTTCGATGTCGGCTTTGCCGTTCGATTGTTGGAGGGAAGACGCCGCGTTGCGGCCGGACTGGTCGATGAAGTCGATTTCGATGAAGCGAGACGCGGGTGGCGCGCTACGGACGTCGTCGAGGCGATCGACGCGCTGCTGCCACTGCCGTTCGAGCGCGTGCTCACGCACGGCGACTTCTCGTTGGACAACGTGTTTGTCGAGCGTGGGCAGGTGACCGGGGTGCTCGATGTCGGACGTGCTGGCGTCGCCGACCCCTATCAGGACCTCGCCATCTGCTGGCGCGACCTCGGGGAGTTCGGCGTGTCGGCG
>JALOPN010000310.1 GCA_025453875.1 Gemmatimonadaceae bacterium
GGCCTCACACTCGGCGGCATTCCTGCGGTCCTCGTGGCGGGCCTGCTGGTGAAGTCGATGCCGATCGCGACGCTGCGGTGGGTCGTCGTGGTGGTGGTGACGTACGCGGCGCTGGTGATGTTGCGGTCGGCGGTGACGCCGGAACGCGACGGAGTGTGATTGGGCCGCGGAGCGCCTGATCGTGCGACGCGATGCCGGTGTGGGTGGCTAGTCTGCGCCTTGCCCCCCCCTCTTGCGGTGCTAGGATTCGAAGAGAAAGGCAAGTGCCAGCTCGTGGAAGTTCACGTCTGCTGCTGATGACGATGCGACTCGCCCTGTTGGGTGCCTGTTGGGTCACTTTCGCCTGCCTCATGTTGTCACGCGACATGGGCGCCCAGTCGCCGCGCGTGGCAGCGCGAGGTATGGACCCGGTGTCGGCCGTCGGACTGCAGACGCTGGAGCTGTCCGGCGTGCGTTCGGCTCGCTTCATCGCAGCGGACCGATTGCTCATCGTGGACCGCTTGCTCCCGAGCGTACTCCGGGTGGACCTGGGAACGGGAAACATCGAGCGCGTCGGCAGGACGGGCAGTGGGCCCGGTGAGTACCGGCGGGCGGCGCACGCAGCGCCACTTCGCGACGGGCGAATCGCGGTGGTGGATGATCGTTCGCGGCGAATCGTGCTCGTGGCCGCAAATGGGAGGGATCACCGCGTGGTGCCGACCGAGGGTGAAGTCTTTTGTTGCACGACGGACGGCACCTTCCTCGAACTCGAACGGGGGCAACCGGTGCGAGCAGACTCGTCGCGGAGACGTGTGCTGGTGCGATCGGTGTTCGACAGCTCCACTCGTCGTTCCATCACGCTGCCGCTTGGCGTGCGGAGAGTCGCGGCCAGAAGCGAAACGGATCGCCGCGGGTTCTTCTCGTTCGAGGATGTACACGCGGTTCCCTTCGTTCCCGATCCATCCGTCACGTTCGGTCGCGATTGGTTCGCGGTGGTATCGGCGGATCACCGCGCCGTACACGTCTTCAACGCGCGAGGTGACCAGGTCCGCACGTTGACCTGGCCCGAACGAGCGCGACCGATCGAGGCACGCGTTCGACGACGTGCTGTCGACTCCATTGCGTCGCTAGCCCGCCAGCAAAAGGCGCGCACCGCCCTCGTTGCGGCGCTTGATGAAGCGAACATTCCGCGCGAGTGGCCGGTCATCAGCCGGGTGGTGTCCAATGGCAGAGGCGTCCTGCTGCAGCTCTCGTCCGCCACGGAGCAGCACGAGCGATGGGTACGCTGGCAGTTCGCTGGATCGGCGACGCCGGATACGCTGTCGCTGCAGCTGTCGCGTGGGCACACCATCGCGGCCGCGTCGGGAGACACCCTGTTGCTGCTCACGACATCGGAAGACGATGTCCCTGCGCTGCAGCTCATGCGCGTCACCGCACGGAGCGCGAGGTAGCGTGTCCCCCGCCCCGCTCCCTGTATCGATACGGGCGTGTGTCCGTCGCTTCATGCTCGCCGCGACGGTGTGCATCTCCGCCTGCTCGGGTCCGGACGTCGAGATGAACACGGACACTGATCGAAACGCGCCGGCCAACGGAGCCGAGACGGTTGGTGCGATCACGCAGACCGTCGTGCCGTTCAGGACCGATTCCTGCCGTGGCCACATTCTCGGACTCTGGTCCGGTGACGCGATCATCGCCGACACGGTGATCACGGTTCAGCTCTCCGGTGGAGAAATGGCGTATCGTCGCGTTTCTCATCCCCGGTTCGTTGCGCAGCAGCTCGAAATGCAGGCTGCGCTCGGCTACCGGGATTCCACGGGCAGCTACATCTACGTATCGCAATCGTCATGGCAACCTCTCAGCACGCTGCTACCCGATTTGAAGGTTGGCGCCACGCGCCCCGTGCCGATACGTGAACCACTGCGCTTCCAGCTCCGTCGCCCCGGTGGCGATACATTGCGACTCGCCCGCCTCGCAGTACGCTTTCGAGGCGTGACGCTGCGCGGCCCCACGATGTTTGGTGCGTTCACCGCGGACAGTCTGCTTTTCAGTTACTTGACGCCGTGACGCTTTAGCTCCGCCACGAAATCGCGAAAGTCCGGCGGAAACCCCTCACCAGCTGGCCGGTTCAATCGGCCGTCGGCAGGTCGGCTCACCCGTCACCTCGCGGCGCGGCGCACGGCGTACGCGAGTCGCGAAACGTGAGCGACGGCGGCGAGGCGCGCAGCCGGCGATGCCGGAGGCGTCGGGTCGTCGCTCTGGGCGAGTGTCGACTTGACGCCGGTCCACGTCGCACGCCGCACACGCGCCCGTTCGGCACGAGTCGAACTGTCCGATGGCGGGCCCGATGTCGGAGCAATGACCACCTCCATGTCGACCAACCGAAGCAGGCGCAGCGCCGTTTCCAGCGACACGTGCGGACGCTTCCGTTGCTCGAACTCACTCACCAGCCGGGCGCTGACGCCAGCCTGTGCGGCAAGCGACGCGATCGAAACACCGCGTGCACGACGGGCTCGGCGCAGCGCGACGGCGAGTTCACTCGAGACGGATGGCTCGGCCTGCATGATCAAACATCACCGAAATCCGCCAAAACTTCAATCCCTTTATGTGCGTAGCGACGCGCCTACCGCCCCGGCAGCTTGAGCGCCACCAGCGACGTCGTCGTCCCCGCGCCCGTCGCGAACACGATGTACTGCGTGCCCTTGTGCAGGAACGTCATCGGCACGGCCGTCGTCTTGGCGGGAATCTCAACCGCGCCCACCTGCTTGCCCGTCGCCTTGTCCACCGCGAACAGCTTGGGCGGCTGTCCCGGCACGCCACCGCTGCGGCCGGTGCCGTAGATCACGAGCTGTACGCGGTGACGCCACCGAGTTCGCGCGGCTTCACGATCGACACGCCGCCGATCTGCGACACGCCGGCACGACCGGCGAAGCCACCGGGACGTTCCGCCGGCGGTGTGTAACCGGGCGGCGGATCGAGCGCACCGATGAGGCCGCAGTTGTCGCGCGGCGAGCTGTAGTTGAACTCCGAGCAGGGGTCCTTCTGCAGCACGGTGGTGCTGAGTCCGCTCTGCGACGCGACGTAGATCATCCCGGTCTCGGGATCGATGCTCGCGCCACCGTCGATGTTCACGCCACCCGCCGCACCGGGTGCGTACCACGAGCAGGTGAATCCGTTCTTGCCGCCTTCACGCGCCGATGGCGGGATGTAGTACGGTCCCATGCGGCACCGCTTCGCGAGCTTGAGCGCCGAGTCCTTGATGGCCGGCGTGTAGTCGATGAGATCGCTCTCCATCAACCCCTGCAGCGCGTACGGCGCCGGCTTGCTCGGAATGGGCTGCGTGCGCGCCGTCTGCTCGCCCGGCACGTCGCTCTGCAGCACCGGCGTCTCCGGCATGGGCCAGATGGGCTCGCC
>JALOPN010000311.1 GCA_025453875.1 Gemmatimonadaceae bacterium
CGATGATGTTTCGCGCGACTGGGGCGGCAAGGTGTACGAGGATCTGTTGCGTGGGGTGGACACGATCCTCGCGCGCAACCGCTGGCTCGATTCGTCGCGCGTTGGCGCCGCCGGCGGGTCGTTCGGTGGCTACATGGTGAACTGGATGAACGGCAACACGTCGCGCTTTGCGGCGTTCGCGAGTCACGCCGGCATCTTCAATCTCGAGCACTTCGCGGGCGCGACCGACGAGTTGTGGTTCCCCGAGTGGGAGTTTGGTGGCGTGTGGTGGAATCGCACGGCACAGACGCAGCAGTACCGTCGCTGGTCGCCGCATCTGTTGGCACCGCGCATGCGCACACCCACGCTCGTGCTGCACGGCGAGCAGGACTTCCGCGTGCCGGGCCCTCTTCACGGCGTTGCAGCGGCAGCGCGTGCCGAGCCGGTTGGTGCTTTTCCCCGACGAAGGGCACTGGATCACACGGCCGGCCAACCAGAAGGTGTGGTGGGAAGAGATGTCCCGGTGGTTCGAGCGGTGGCTGGGCGAGGAGGGGGGACAGCGCTGATCAGGTGGTGCGAATCGGTCGTCGGAACGCGCGGACGACGAGGCCGAGTCGTTGCGGGAGCGTGAGATAGCATGGTCCGGACCGCCGCGTCCGGAACCTTCCGCGGACCGCGGTGTACACGTAACGCACAGTGCCACAATCACTTGGCGCGGAACTTTGTCGGCGCGCGGGGTATTGGGTGCGTGTGCCGAGCAGGGCGCTCGGTCGGTTGGTCCACAGTGGTTCGATTTTCACCAGGACATGCTCTCCATGCGCAAGCTGACTTCGATTCTCTTCGGCGCCGCGGTGCTCGCGGTGGCCACGCCGGCCGTTTCGCAGGCTCAGGACAAGGACATCGTCGAGACCGCCGTGGCGGCCGGCACCTTCAAGACGCTCGCCACCGCGCTCACGCAGGCTGGCCTGATCGAGACGCTCAAGGGCCCAGGCCCGTTCACGGTGTTCGCGCCGACCGACGAGGCGTTCGCCAAGGTGCCGAAGGCGCAGCTCGACGCGCTGCTCGCCGACAAGGAAGCGCTCAAGCAGGTCCTGCTCTACCACGTCGTGCCGGGCAAGGTGATGGCCGCTGACGCGATCAAGCTCAACGGCAAGTCGGCGAAGATGGTGTCGGGCGCCGAGGCGAAGATCACGGTGATGGGCAACACGGTCATGGTCAATCAGGCGCACGTGACGACGGCCGACATCGTGGCCAAGAATGGCGTGATCCACGTGATCGACGCGGTGATCCTGCCGCCGCGCGGTGGCATGTAAGCTGGACTGAGTTCACGTCGCGAGGTTCGCGGCGTGCGAAGAACGCCGTCGGACGAGAGTCCGGCGGCGTTCTTTGCGTTCGGGTGTGTCGACGGGATCGCGCGGGGGGCCGATCGCGGGGACCCGGAGTCGCGGACCACTGTCGGGCGCGCCGGGGCGAGCCCGGCGTGCGCCCGACAGACGCCGCGCCCCCGGGCCCCCGCGATCGGCCCTGGCGGGCGATGGTCGGTGCACCAACCGCTCAGCTGACGCGCGCGAACCGCGCGCGCTGCTCATCCCGACGCGTGTCTGACCCACACGACGCGATCGCCGGAAGCGCGCCCCACGGTCAGCCCGCGCGGCACCTCTCATCGTCGCGCGTGTGTCCAACGCGTGCTCGTGTTGCCGCGGCCTCGGTGGGGCGCCGCGCGTGGGTCGGGTGACGCGGCGTCTGCCGGGTGCACGCCGGGCTTGCCCCGGCGCGCCCGGCAGTGGTCCGCGGCGCGCGATCCACGCGCGGTGCCCCCCACACCCCCCGCACCACGTCCCCGCCCCCAACGCACGCAACGACGATCCGCACCACTCGCGCGTACATTGGGCGTGATGTCGTGATCTCACCTGCACCACTGCTCATGCGCCTGCTCGCTCCCGCTCTGCTCGTTGCCCTCGCCGCGCCACTCGCGGCACAACCCGCCGATCTCATCGTCGTCAACGCGCGCGTCTATACCGCCGACGACGCGCGTCCGCTCGCCGAAGCGTTCGCCGTGCGCGACGGCAAACTCACGTTCGTCGGTTCGACGCGAGAAGCGCGTGCACTCGCCGGCAACAATACGCGCGTGGTCGATCTCGCGGGACAGACCGTGATCCCCGGCATGGTCGATGCGTCGATCTCATGGGCGTACCGAGCTACGCCGAACTCATCGCGCGCGTGAAGGCGCGCGCGGCCACGCTACCGAAGGGGGCGTGGGTCGAAGGGCGCGGTTGGGACCAGAATCAGTGGGCCGACGGACAGTTTCCAACGCACGAGGCACTCAGTGCGGCGGTCCCCGATCACCCGGTGTATCTCACGCGCGTCGATGGACACGCGGCGCTGGTGAACGCGGCCGCCATGAAGGCGGCCGGCCTCACGCGCGCGACGCGTGATCCAGCCGGTGGACGCATTCTCAAGGGCGCCAACGGCGAACCGACTGGCGTACTCATCGACCGCGCAGAAGAAATCGTTGCTCGCGTCATGCCCGCCCCCACGCGCGAACAGACACGTCAGGCGCTGCTCGAGGCGCAGCGTGTCATGCATCGCTGGGGACTCACCGGCGTGCACGACGCGGGTGCCGGTCGCGCGATGATCGAACTCTACGAGGAGATGGCGCAGTCGGGCGAACTCAACCTGCGCCTCTACGCGATGATCGCCGACGACTCCGCCGCGATCAGTCACTTCATGGCGATGGGGCCGCGCTCTGCGTTGCACAACGGCCGGCTGTGGGTGCGCAGCATCAAGCTCTACTCCGACGGTGCACTCGGCTCGCGCGGCGCCGCGCTGCTCGAACCGTACAGCGACGACGCCGACAACAGCGGCCTGCTCGTGAGTCCGCCCGCGCACATTCAAGACGTGGCCGAACGCGCGCTCGCCCGCGGCTTTCAGGTCAATACGCACGCCATCGGTGATCGTGGCAACCGCCTCGTGCTCGACGCGTACCAGAAGGCGCTCGACAAGTTTCCGCGCGCCGATCATCGCTTCCGCATCGAACACGCGCAGATCCTGCACTACAGCGACATCCCGCGCTTCGCGCAACTCGGGGTCATCCCCAGCATGCAGGCGAGCCACCAGACGAGCGACATGTACTGGGCCGGCAAGCGACTCGGCCCCGAACGCCTGCTCGGCGCGTACGCGTGGCGCTCGCTGCTCAACTCGGGCGTCATCATCCCGAACGGCTCCGACTTCCCCGTCGAGTACGTGAACCCGCTCATCTCCTTCCACGCCGCCATCGCGCGCCAGGATGCGAACGACTACCCGGTGGGCGGCTGGTACCCCGACCAGCGCATGACGCGCGACGAAGCACTCAAGAGCATGACGCTCTGGCCCGCCTACAGCGCCTTCCAGGAAACCGAGCTCGGCTCCCTCACCGTGGGCAAGCACGCCGACTTCGTCGTCCTCAGCCAGGACATCATGCGGGTGGCGGCGGAGTTGGTACTCAAGACGGAAGTGCTGAGCACGTGGGTGGGGGGGAAGGCGGTGCACGGGGGGCGGTAGGACGTCGCACGGAAACGGGTGGAGCCAGGGGCGAGCATCGGGGCGCGTGAGCAGGTGGGACATCGTCGCACGGAAACGGGTGGAGCCAGGGGCGAGCATCGGGGCGCGCGAGCAGCTGTTCGGGTCCTTCCAGCCCGCATCAGCACAATCGGCTCCCTCAGCTTCCTGCGCGGGCGTCGCGGGGGCGGGCGGCGTGTGTGCCGAGCAACGGATGGTGCGGGGCTACCGTTCGGCCCCGCCGCGCGGAGCGCGGCGCAGCTGAACTGCCGAGCGGTGGCCTCTCAGTGCACATGGCCGCCTGCGACGCCTCCCGCCATACCGTGACCGTGCAGTAAGCTGAAGTAGCCGAGGGTGCTGATGCGGGCTGGAAGGACCCGAACAGCTGCTTACGCGCCCCGGTGCCTGCCGTGGCACCGTCCGTTTCCGTGAGACGCTGTCCCAGCTGCTTACGCGCCCCGGTGCCTGCCGTGGCACCGTCCGTTTCCGTGAGACGCTGTCCCAGCTGCTTTCGCGCCCCGACATCGGCCTCAACACCTTCCGGTTTCCGAGCCTCGTGCCTCTCGTCTCCCTTCTCCCTGCCGCCACCGAGATCATCTCCTGGCTCGGCGCCACCGATCAGCTTGTCGGCGTCACGCACGAGTGCGACTACCCGCCGGGGATCGCTTCGCGTCCGCGCGTGACGCACGCGCGCATCCCCTCTCACGTGCACGGCGACCACAGCCCCGCCGAGATCGATACCGCCGTGCGCGAGACGAGCAATGCGGGGCAGCCGCTGTTCGCACTCGACGAACCCACGATCAGCGCGCTGCACCCCGACGTGATCGTCACGCAGGCGTTGTGCGATGTGTGTGCCGTCAGCGAGACCGATGTGCGGGCACTCGCCGCGCGTCTTCCGTCGCCGCCCGCCATCGTCACGCTCGGTGGGACGTCGATCGACGGCATCTTCGACGATGTGCGACGCGTCGCGGTCGCGCTCGGTGTGGAGGATGAGGCCGATGAGCTGCTCGCGGGAGAACGCGCGCGCCTGCGCGCCGTGCACGAAACGCTCAAGGCTGCCAAGGCGCCGCGTCCGCGTGTGCTGCTCATCGAGTGGACCGATCCGGTGTTTCTTGCGGGGCACTGGGGTCCCGAACAGATCCATCGCGCTGGTGGCCTCGATGTGCTCGGCGTGATGGGCGCACACTCGACGACGCGCACCATCGCGGAGTGCGCCGCCGCCGTCCCCGACATCGTGCTCATCGCGCCGTGTGGCTACGACCTCGACGCTGCCCGCGGCGAAGCGATGCGCCTCATGGCGCACCCCGAGTGGCAGTGGCTG
>JALOPN010000312.1 GCA_025453875.1 Gemmatimonadaceae bacterium
CCCTCCCCGGGATGTCCCATCCCCAGTTGCAGTCTCCTACCACCCGGACTCGTTGCATGTTGCTCAAGCGAGTGCTCACGGCCCTGCTGAGCGCCGTTCTGCTGGCGCCCCCGCTGTTGGCGCAGGAGTCGGTGATCACCGGCAAGGTCACGCGCGATGGTGTTCCGCTCTCCGGCGTATCAGTGTTGGTACGCGGATCGGATCGCCTCACGCAGACGAACATCGCCGGCGATTACTCCATCCGCGCCACGCGCGGTGAAGTACTGCAGTTTCGCCTCATCGGCTATCTCCCGCAGGAACGCACCGTCGGCACCGCGGCCACGCTCAACGTGACGATGGAGCGGGCCGCCACGAACCTCAACGAAGTCGTCGTGACGGCGCTCGGTCAGACCGCGGTCAGCCGCAGTCTCGGTACGGCGCAGCAGACGGTCGTCGGTCGCGACATCTCGGACACGGGTCGCGAGAACTTCATCAACGCGCTGCAGGGTCGCGTGGCGGGTGTCGAAGTGACGAGCTCGTCCGGCGTGCCCGGGGCCTCGACGTCCATCACCATTCGCGGCGTGTCGTCGATCAGCAGCAGCAATCAGCCGCTCATGATCATCGACGGCCTGCCGATGGACAACAAGACGCTCAACACCGGCGTCCTCGCTTCCGATCGGCCGGGTTCCACGACGGCGCTCTCCAATCGTGGTGTCGACTTCACGAATCGCGCGGCCGACATCAGCCCCGAAGACATCGAGAGCCTGGTGGTGCTCAAGGGCCCCGAGGCCTCGGCGCTCTACGGCATCGACGCGGCCAACGGTGCGATCGTGATCACCACCAAGCGTGGTCGCGCCGGCACCGGTGGTCTCGAGTACAGCAACCGCTTCCGTGTCGACAAGGTGCGTCAGTCGCCGGAGGTGCAGCGTCTGTACGGCCCCACCGGGCAGGCCGACGAACTCATCACCGGCTTCGCCTACTTCGGCAATCCGTATCCGGCTGGGACGGAGTTCTTCGACAACGTCTCGGGCTTCTTCGAGACGCCGCGGATAACAAGATCAACTACCGCCTGTCGCTCTCCATGGACGATCAGCGCGGTGTGGTGCCCAACTCGCTCTACAAGCGCCTCAACCTCACGGGCGCCACGCAGGCGCAGGTGACGAACTGGCTGCGCACCGACCTGTCGTTGCAGTACGCGATCGCGGACAACGAGCAGTCATTCAAGGGCGCCAACGGCACGTTGCTTGGCCTTCTCCTGTGGCCGGGCACGGACAACGCGAGTGAATGGCTCACGCCGGCCGGTACCCGTCGTCGCATCACGACACTGGCCGCCGGTGCGGAGACCGACAATCCGTACTTCAACGTCAACCGGAACCAGATCTCGTCGCGCAACGGCCGCCTGATCGCGAACCTCGGCTTCATCGTCACGCCGTTCTCGTGGGGCAACATCCGCGCCAACTTCGGCTCCGACGGCTACACCAACGAGAACGTCATCCTCCGGCACCCGGAGAGCATCTACGGCATCGCGAACAACGGTATCCTCGACAACGCCACGGACGTGACGCGCAACCTGAATGCCCAGGTGCTCTTCAACGTCAACAAGCAGCAGATCACCGACAAGTTCTCCATCACCGGTCTCGTCGGGACGTCGGCCAACGATCTGCGCTCGAACGTGCAGGGGTTGAACGGGCTGAACTTCCTCGACCCCAACTTCGTCTCGGTCAACAACACCAATCAGCGCACGACGTTCTCGACGCTCTCGCAGCGTCGCCTGATGAGCGTGTTCGGCAGCGCGACCGCGAACTACAGCGACTACCTGTACGTCACGGTCACCGGCCGCAACGACTGGACGTCGACCATCCCGATCGAACGGAACTCGTTCTTCTATCCGTCGATCTCGTCGAGCTTCGTCTTCTCCGACGCCATCCCGGCCATCGGCAAGGTCATGACGGGTCGCCTGCGTGCCTCGTACGCCGAGGTGGGCAAGGACGCACGGCCATACGCCTTCCGTCCGGCGCTCGAGTTCAAGACCACCGTGGGCGGCGGCTACGGGTACGGCTTCACCGGCCCCAATCGCAATCTGCGCCCCGAGTTTGCCGTCTCACGTGAGTTCGGCGCCGACCTCGGCTTCTTCGAGGATCGCCTCGGCCTCGACATCACGGCCTATCGCAAGCAGACGCGCGATCAGATCGTGAACGACATCCGCGGCTCGTACGGCACCGGCTTCATCCTTTTCAACCTGAACGGCGCGGTGACGCGCAACGAAGGCCTCGAGGTGACGCTGCGCGGCACCCCCGTGCTGCGGCAGGGCTTCACCTGGGATGTCGTGGCCAACTTCGAGCGCGCACGCGGCAAGGTGCTGTCGCTGCCGAACGAGCTGCCCGAGTCGTACGTGTCGGACACGTGGCTCTACGGCAACGTGCGCAACGGCACGGCGCCGAATCTCTCGACGCGTTCGCTCACGGGTCTGTTCTATCTGCGCAACAACGCGGGTGACCTGCTCATCGATCCGACCACCGGTCTGCCGCTCCGCTCGACGACGTTCGTCGATGCCGGGTACGATCGTCAGCCCGACTACACGGTCGGCATCACGAACACCTTCCGCGTGGGCAAGTTCTCGCTGAGCATGCTCGTCGACATTCGTCGGGGTGGCGATGTGATGAACGCCACCGAGCACTTCCTCACGCAGCGTGGCCTCACCACGCGCACGCTCGATCGTGAAACGCCGCGCGTCATCACCGGCGTGCTGCGCGACGGCCTCGAGAACACGGCCACGCCCACGCGAAACACCATCCAGGTGATCCCGGCGGTGAACACCGGCTTCTACACGGGCATCTCCGAAGAGCTGTTCATCGAGAAGGACATCAACTGGTTCCGTCTGCGCGATGTCACGTTGCGCTACCAGCTCCCGCCGAAGTTCCTGAAGATGCGTCAGGCGAGCATGTTCCTCACGGGCACCGACCTGCTGCTGTTCACGAACTACTCCGGCCTCGATCCGATCGTGAACGGCAACACCGCCGCCGTGGGCGGCTCGGGTGCGGCCGGCATCGACTTCGGCAACTTCCCCATGCCCCGCGGCTTCGCGTTCGGCGTCACGGTGGGGTACTGAGCATGTACTTCCTCAAGCATCCTTCCGCCATGCGCCCCGCGCGCTCGACCACTCGCCGGATCGCCGGTGCCGTGCTCGCCGGCGCGCTGCTGCTCCCCGCCGCCGCGTGCGACGAGTTCCTTGACGTCAACACCAATCCGAACGGTCCCGAGACCGTGACGGCCAATCTGTATCTGCCGCCGATGCTGCACTGGATGGTGCACTCGCCGCTGTGGGATGGGCGCTTTGTCGGCCGATACACGCAGATGTGGATGCAGCCGGCGGCGGCACTCACCACGTGGGACCGCATGGGCTACGACCCCTCCAGCGACAACGGCGGCCAGGTCTGGCGCGACGTGTACTGGAGCATCGGACAGAACCTCGTCGACATGAACGAAATCGCCACGCGCGAGCAGCGATGGGATCTGCTCGGCGTTGGGCAGGCACTCAAGGCGTGGGGCTGGCTGGCCACGACGGACCTGCACGGCGAACTCATCATTCGGCAGGCGTTCGATCAGACACGCTTCTCCTTCGACTACGATTCGCAGGAGTTCGCGTACGAGGAGGTCGGGCGCCTGCTCGATTCCGCCATCGTGCTGCTCGGACGCACCGATGGCGCGGTGGACGCCGCCTACCTCGG
>JALOPN010000313.1 GCA_025453875.1 Gemmatimonadaceae bacterium
GCGGCCGGCAGGATCTCCGCCAGGGTACGCTCGGCCGCGGCGGCATCGGGCAGGTTCACCTCGGCGTCGCTGCGCATGAGTTTCGTCTGCACGGTGCGCGGATGATCGGCACCGTATTCGGCCTCGGCGAGCACCGACGCGCGCTGCAGGAGCGGCAAGCCATCGCGCGGCCTCGACGTGTAGGTGAGGAACGCGCCAAGCCGCCACAGCTTCTCGGTCACGACAGAACCGCCACTCGGATAGCGCTGCACTGACAGGCGCAGCGCCTCGCGATAGCGCGGTTCCGCGTCGGCGAAGCGACCTTGCCGGTAGTACACATCACCGAGCTCGGCAATGGTCGAGGTGATGAAATCGTCCAGCGCACGCGTCAGTTCGCGCTCGGCGCGTGCCAGCTCGTTGACGGCGCGTGCGGCCTTGCCGACGTCGGCGCGCACGTCAGCCGTCTCGCGCGTCATCCCCACAGTCTGACTGTAGCGCGTGAGGGCCGAGTCAAGCATGGTGTACGCGGCGTTGTACTGCCCGAGTTGCACGAAGGTGCGACCAATGGTGGCCTCGAGCGCGGCGCGCGCTTCCGGCTGCCGGCGCAGTGTCGGGCCGTTCACGCCGGTGGCGGCCTGCTCCAGCAGTTCGCGCACCGTCAGTTCACGCCCGAGTTCCACGGCGGGGTCGGCGGACGCGAGCATGTCCTGCAGGAAGGTGGTGACCGCCTGCGCCTTCTGCGCTTCGCGCGTGGCGCGCTCGGCGTTGCTCACCGCGGACTGGCGTTCACTCAGCGCGATCGCCCGCGCGCTGTCCGCAAGGCGCAGCGCCGAGTCGGCTTCCGCGCGCCGTGCTTCGGCGAGCACACGCGCGGCGTCGGCGTCGGCACGGGCGCGTTGCGCCTCGTCCACTGCAATGGCGAGACGTTCGGCCTCGGCGCGGCTGGTCACGAGACCCACCGTAAGGGCGGCGGCGATCACGGACAGCACCGCGCCGCTCCCGAGCACGAGCGCGCGGTTGCGCCGAGTGAACTTGACCAGCTGGTAGAACGGACTCGCCGGACGTGCAATGATCGGCTCGTCGCGAAGAAAGCGTCGCACATCGCTACCGAGCGCATCGGCCGAGGGGTAGCGACGTGTCTTCTCCTTCTCGAGCGATTTGCCGACGATGATCTCGACATCGCCGCGCAGCTTGCGGTCGAGTGAGCTCAGCGGTGCCGGGTCCTGCTGCAGGATGATGCGCGCCGCTTCGTGCAGCAGCGAGCGTTCGAACGTATAGGGCAGGCGACCGGAAATCAGCTCGTACAACAGCACGCCGAGCGAATACACATCGCTGCGCGCGTCGATGTCGTCCGGGTTGGCGTTGACCTGTTCCGGACTCATGTACTGCAGGGTGCCCACCATCTCGCCCACGCTCGTCTGGCGCGTCTCGATCACGTCGGGCGCGACGACGCGCGCGACACCGAAGTCGAGCACCTTGGGCTGGCCACTTTCGTCCACGAGGATGTTGGCGGGCTTGAGGTCGCGATGAATCACGCCCTGCCGATGCGCATAGTGCACCGCGTCGCACACGCGCGCGAAGAGATCGAGCCGATCACGCAGACTCAACGCGTGCTGGTTCGCGTATTCGGTGAGCGGGACGCCGCGCACGAGTTCCATCGCAAAGAACGACTGCGACCCGTTGGGGCCCTCGGCGGTTCCCGCCTCGTAGACCTGCGCGATGCCGGGGTGCTGCAAGCGCGCGAGCGTCTCCGACTCGCGCGCGAAGCGTCGCGCCACTTCCGCCGAAACGAAGTCGCGGCGAATGACCTTGAGCGCGACGCGTCGCTGCGGATTGGTGATCTCCGCTTCGTAGACGGTCCCCATGCCGCCTTCACCGAGAAGGCCGACGATGCGATAGCGACCGATGAACTCTGGCAACATCAGGAGACCGATTGGAGAAGCGCCGTGCAACCGCTGTCACCGGCAATCTGCCGCTTTGCCGCGCCGCGCGCACGGGGGGCATGTCCTGCTGCTATCGGTTCTCTCCATGACCGCGAAATCCGATGCGCGCGTTGACGGCGCGGCGCTCGTCGAGCGACATGGTGGACCAGCTCGCGATCTCCCACCGCGTGCGCCCGCACCCGTAGCATCGGTCCTGCGCGTCGAGGCGACACACCTTGATGCACGGCGATGTGCTGGGCGTGGTCTCGGCCAGCGGCGATGGCTTGCGCTCCATCATGCGTCCGCTGACGACGAAACGTGCCACTCCACGACGCCGAGCCCCCCAACCAGCATCGCCTCGCCGAACAGCTGCGCGAGTCCCCACACGCTCGCTGCATCGAACCACCGCACCCCGAGAGCGATGCAGACACCCCCCCACGCCATGTTGGCCACCGCCATGACGCGCAAGCCCGGTACATTCGCACCACGGGCGCGTCGTGCAATCGTGAACGAGACCATGGCGTAGCCAAGATTCGCCGCCGCGATGCACAGCAGCAGCGACTGCGGCAGCGCGTACCACTCGCTGAGCCACGGGTGCAGCGCCAGCATGAGTACGCCGGCGGTGGCACCCGCGATCCAGTCCGTCGTGATGAGCGAACGTGGTGTCATGAGGCGAGACACGCGTTGCGTCGGAGCGGTGGTCACGCGGCCCTCGTCGTGCGGAGCAGCATCAGTCGCTCTTCGCACGCCGCCACGACTCCAGCGCCTCGACGCGTGATTCGAGGGCTGAAAGCCGTTGATCGCCATGCGGCTGTGCCGATGCGGGCGCGACACGTGATGGCACGCCGGGCGCTGTGCCCGGGCGCGGTGCAGAGGTGACGACGGTCGTGCCACCCGCGGCCGTCGTGCTCGTGGGCCGACCGACGGCCCACGCAATCAACCAGCGCCCCGGACCGCGGAGCCAGAACGCCCGAAAGGCGCGCTCACCGATGGGCATGCGCATCGGGCTGCGCAACCACAGCACGAACGCCACGCTCAGGCAGGCGACTCCATTGAATGCGATGCCAACCCCCAGCGGGCCGATGCGCGCACCGCCGAAGGCCAGCACGAGGCCGTAGGACACCACGGCGATCACGAGCATCACCACCGCCGTTAGCACGGTGCGTCGACGCTCCTGCTGGCGCCGCGGATCGACTCGCGCGGCCGCGCGCACGCCCTCCGCCTCATCGACCACGCTCTGCAGTCCGCTGAAGACCGCCGTGCGATCGAAGCCCAGCTGCGCGAGTCGTCGCGCCTCCGCCAGCGTCTGGCCCAGACGCGCCAGTACGACCGTGCCGAGCACGACGAACGGCGTCAACGCATCGACGTTGTCGAGATCGGAGTAATCCAGCCGCGAGGCGAGATAGCTCCACGCGAACACGGTGAACGCTACCACGAGTCCGATCGTCCCCAGTTCGTTGGCCAGCAGGCGGACTGGCAGCGGGATATCGGACGCCGCAAGCTGCCCCTGCTCCAGCGCCTCAACCAGGGCGGCCGCGTCGTCGAACCGCGCCGACGGCTCCTTGGCCACGCAGCGATCGATCACGTCGACCAGGGCGGCCGGCAGATCGGCGCGTTCACTCGCGATCGATGGCAAAGTGGTCGTG
>JALOPN010000314.1 GCA_025453875.1 Gemmatimonadaceae bacterium
TGTCGAGCCTGAGCAGGTACCGCCTGCGAGAGGATGCCTGCCGAAGGAAATACGAAGAGCAGACACGACGCGATCGCGATGTACTGAGTCCAGGTCATTGACGGAATCCCTCTGCGCTTTCTCCACGCAGCGCTGCGGAGTCACCCCTGGTACGCGAGAGCGCCCCGGAAGGACCTCGTGCCTCGAGTTCATTGAGCTTCTTGCGAAGCAGCTTTCGCAAGCCCTTGTTCATTCCGAGATACACGGCAGAATCAAGCAGGATCGTTGGTGTACCTATCGCGCGAGCACTCCGCGCGAGCGCACCTCGGGGGACACTTCAAATCTTGCCACTGATCAAGGCTTCAAGACCGGCCACGCCGACGCGCTGAGGCGGGCTTTCGGGTTGAGGTGACGGACCTATCCACGACCCTCTGGCATTCTGACCGCCCGCTTCGCAGGCCGCAAGTCATCACATGGGCGTAGTGCAGCAGTCGGCCCCGGTACGCGAGGTGTGTCAGGGCCCTTGTGTTGCTACACTACCGACGATCGGTTGGTCTGCAAGCGCGTCGCCAACGACCGCTGCCTCGAAGCTTCGCCCCCTATCGAGGCGTCTCGCTCCACTCGCGCGGCCAGTCGTAGCGTCGCAGACTCTGCAGACCATCCTCGTCAGTATGCGTGACATACGCATGGCGCTGGCTACTCCCGACGAGCACTTCACCGATACCGAGCACGATGGTGCCCACGCGTGTACTTCGGCGGTCAACCACGTCGTACGCCGCACGCGCGTCGTTGAGTGCCGGTGTCCGAGCGATTGCAATGCGACCCATCGGCAGGGCCAGCACGGTCGGTTCCATGTTCGCGAGACGCGATCGGACTGGCGACACGTCAGCGGGCCAGCCGGGAAAGATCGTCGGGTCGCAGCGCAGCCGCGTCACCGGCAGCAGGCGAGAGATCGCAGCGCACTGCTCGTCTGGGGTAAGGGGCCGCTTTGGCTCGGGAAGTGCAGAGCCTTCGAGCCACGTGCCGTCTGCCCGACGCCAATCGACGCGATACGGAGAGCGCCGCACGATGGCCAGCCACCCGTCAGGGAAGAGCAGTGCCTGTTCTGCAGTACTCGCAGGATTGTACAAGATTAGCCACTCCGGCAACCTGTCGCGCGCCGGAATCCTCGTGAAGCCGCGCCCACCGTGTCCGGCGATCGACGCGATCGTGTCCACGCGATCCGAGGTGACCGACACTCGCAGGATCGCCAGCGAGTCCGCAGTATCAAAGGTCCGGGGCACACCGCGCGCATGCCGCGTTGGACGGGCGCCTACGACCTCGCCACTCGCGCTCGCACCGAGAGAACGAGCTCGCAAGAGGAGATAGGCGGGTCGACTCTCCGAGACCTGTCCGACGATGCGCGCGCCGTTCAGAATGAGCCACCGGCCGGAGTACCCGTCGACGAAGAGCGACGAATCACCGCCGAGGGCCCAGAGCCCACCAACGGCGCGGTATTCGTTCGGCCCACTCCCGATGCGACCGATGTTTACGGCGGCGTGCTCGAATGACGTCAGTGAGAGCAATCGCTCCTGACCCTTGTCGGCGACAAGCAGCGAGCCATCGCGCAACTCGCGTACCGCGACGATGCGCTCGAAGTCGCGACGGCTCTCGATCGCAGGCGGACGCAGTAGCACCGCCGTTTGCGCGCCCGACTCCTGCGGCGCGACGATCGTCGAGAGAAACGCCAACATCAAGCGCAGACCAGTTCTGCGGTTCATCGATCGCTTGCTACTCCCCTTCAACGAGCAGGCGTCGCAACTCGTCCTGACTCGGTGGATATCGATATTGCTTGCGATCGATGATCACGGTTGGCGTCCCTGTGACGCCGAATCGAGCCGCGACGGACCGCACGGAGTCGGCGAAGCCCGTCTCACTCATCGCCGCGCGACACGCTGCAACAGACGACCCGGCGGCGAGAGCGGCGCTTGGATGCGAGGGAAGGGGAAAGTCATGAACGCTGACTGAGAACTGCGGAATCGAATCGCGCATCAACGATAGGATGTTCTGCTCGAACGTTCTGCAGAAGGGACACTCGTAGTCAACAAACACCACAACCCTCACTGGTGCTTCCCTCGCTCCGAGCCGGCGCCCGGTTTCCGCGAGCTCGTTCCACTCCTTCCTTGACACAGTATCGAACACAGGTCCTTCCCCGCCGCCACCTATGAGGCGGTAGGCTGCGGCGACGGAGACGACGAATACGCACATGACGAGAATGATAGATAGCACCCTCTCGAAGACGCTGCTCGATTCGCTGCGCTGCATTCGCGTACCCTCTCAGTTCACGGGCTCGTACTACTGGACATTGCCGGTGCAGACCAGCCGCGTCTCAGAGGGGTTCGCGCAGTTCGAGCCGCACATTCCGCTTGGACTGTCGCACAGCGCCGAGCAGAGACTTTCGATCGTGTGAACGCTGCAGATATCGGTCGTACATGCGTTGAGGCAGACACCGCCGTTGCTGGTCGAAGCGTCTAGCGGTACAGCATACGCAGTCACGAGCAGAAAGCCGAGGACAAGCGCTGTGCGGAGTAGTACTCGACGGAGCATTGGTCATTCCTCGTGTGTGGGGGGGCTTCTCACCTTCTTGACAGGATACCCCTCCTGACTGTCTGTCAATAGTGTGTTTTGCAACGACACGTGCGTCGGAGTGCCGCCTAGGCTAGGCGCTGGCGAACGCACGGATCATCCATCGCAACCCCCTGACGAATCAACGAGCGTTGGGAACCAGTTGCGAGCCCAGCAGCGGCGGGCAGCCAAGAAGCGGAACGAAGGCTGTTGTGTAGTGCGGCGGCCCCCGTGCGCGATGCGTGCAGGGACCGTTGTGCTGTCAAGTGGGCCGTGAGCGTCCCTGCCATCGGACGCCGCTAGCTGTAGAGGCTAAGGAGGTTGTTCACAGGGGATAGCAGGTGCAAGCTGAGGTTGTCGAAGCCATCCACTTCCAACCACCAGAGCCCCTGTGAACCTCCATCAACATGCACGCCTGACGCCGTTGGGGCGACAGGCGGCCGTGGACCGACTCGCGGCCGGCGAGTCGGTCGCATCACTCGCCGCGGCGCTCGGCGTCTCCCGGCAGACCCTGTACAAGTGGCGGCGCCGCTTGGCGGGCAGCGACGCGCCCGCCACCGCCGCGCACGATCGTCCCTCGACGCCGCGCACGTCGCCCACGCGGCTGCGTCGCACCAAGCGCCGCCAGATCCGCAAGCGACGCGAACAACGCTGGCCGGCGGCGCGGATTGCGGCCCACCATGATGTTCCGAAGTCGACCGTGACTGCCGAGCTGCGCCGGCTGGGGCTGAGTCGGTTGCCCCCGACCACGCCGCCCGAGCCCGTGCAGCGCTACGAGCGGGCGGCGCCGGGCGAGTTGGTGCACCTCGACATCAAGAAGCTGGGCAAGATCGGGCGCATCGGGCACCGCATTCACGGCGATCGGCGGCGCCAGCAGCGCGGCATCGGCTGGGAGTGTGTGCATGTCGCCATCGATGATCACTCGCGACTGAGTTATGCCGAGGTGCTCCCGGACGAGACCGCCGCGACGACGGTCGCCTTCCTGCAGCGCGCGGTGGCCTGGTTCGGCGCGCAGGGCGTCGCGGTCGAGCGGCTGCTCACGGACAACGGCAGCGCGTATCGCTCGCTCGCGTTTGCCATCGCCTGCCTCGAACTCGGCCTCAGTCAGCGCTTCACGCGCGCGTACCGCCCGCAAACGAATGGCAAGGCCGAACGCTTCATCCGGACACTCTTGAACGAATGGGCCTACGTGCAGGCGTACACGCACTCGCGCTGGCGCACGCGCGCCTTGCCCACCTACTTGACCTACTACAACTTCGAGCGACCGCACAGTGCCCTCAACGGGCGTCCACCGGCCTCACGCTGTCCTGCGCTTCTGTGAACAACGTCCTTAGCCTTCACAGCTAGCGTACCCAATCCCGAACGAATACGATCGCCTTGGCTGCCACCGCGTTGTACATGAGGAAGAAGAACAGCCATTCCGCCCTTCGCGCCTTCCAGCCGTGTCGAGTGAACCCGTGCCAGTACATTCGACTGACGATCAATCCGGCGATGCAAGCTGGAAAGAAGACCGGAATGAAGCTCAAGAACGTGTAGGCCATCCCTCTGTAGTTTTCGTCGAGAAGAGCCCATGCCATGTAGCACCCGTCTGCGACAAAAGCGACCGAGAGCCCGATCGCCCATCGGTACAACGTCTTGCGTCGCGCTTCCGTCTCGTGCGTCATGACCTTCTCTCTGGTCGTGAGAGTGCTACCTGCGAGCGGTCATTCTCCTTGAGCGACGACTAACGCCGCATTCGCTGGGCCTGCAGACGACGAAAGCCGCGTGACCGTCCGTCGACTGCCCCCAGATTCTCGCGCTGCTGCTCTGGCAGCGCTTCGGGCTCGACCCGAAGGGAAGCATCCGTGTTGCTACCGATGCTGCAGCCGTTTCATGAACAGCAGTGTCGATGGATGATCACGATGAGCTTGGCCGCCACGGCGTCGAAAAGGATGAAGAAGAACA
>JALOPN010000315.1 GCA_025453875.1 Gemmatimonadaceae bacterium
TGGCCGAAGCATGGCAGGCCGTCCCGTTCGCACATCTCCTCGGAATCGAACATCCTTCCACGGTGTCGCTGCCCGGCGGTAGCGACACGCGCCGCTACGGCGACATCGCCATCACCTTCTTCCGATGACCGACACTCCCCCGCCGTTTCGTCCGAAGGTCGCCGTCTACGCCGGCTCGTTCGATCCGTTCACGCATGGGCACGCCGACATCATGCGACGCAGTCTCGCGTTCGCGGATCGCGTCGTCGTCGCCGTGGCGAACAACATCAACAAGAAGCCGCTCTTCACGGCGCAGGAACGCGTCGCATTCATTGCGGAAAGCATCGGCACCGAGCCCCGCATCGAAGTGCGCGCGTTCGATGGCCTGCTCGTGAATCTCGCGCGTGAGCTTGGTGCCACGATGCTCGTTCGCGGCCTGCGCGCGGTGAGCGATTTCGAGTTCGAGTACCAGATGGCGCTGCTCAACCGACACCTGCACCCCGGGCTCGAGACGGTGTTCATGGTGCCATCGAACGACACGACGTACATCAGCTCGAGCATGGTGCGCGAGGTGGCGCGGTTTGGTGGTGACATCGGGGCGCTCGTGCACCCCACAGTGGCTCGTGCGCTCGCCGAGCGATTCGCGAGCGGCCCGGTGTGAGCGCGCGCGCGTTCCTCGACACCCTCGCCGCGCGGGCCGCAGCGCAGCCACGCACCATCCTCTTTCCCGAGGCCGACGATGCGCGCACCCGCGAGGCCGTCGCGCGCCTGCGTGATCAGGCGCTCGTGCGTGCCGAGCTGGTCTCGGCGCCCGACGCCGACGATCCGCGCGTCGCGCGGGTGGCGGCGCATCTGCTCGCGCGTCGTGCCCACAAGGGGCTCGAGGAGGCCGAGGCCATCCGACTCGCGTGTGACCCCCTGTACTTCGCCGACGGTCTCGTCGCGCTCGGCGACGCCGACGGATGCGTGGCCGGCGCTGTCCACACCACCGGCGATGTGATTCGCGCGGCCCTCTGGTGCATCGGGACGGCTCCGGGCGTGCGCACCCTCTCGAGCGCGTTCTACATGGGGCTCACCACCGAGCGGTTCGCCGCGTCGGTGCTCACGTTCACCGACTGCGCGGTGGTCCCCGAGCCCACCGCCGAGCAGCTCGCCGACATCGCCATTGCCGCGGCCGACGATCGCCGCCGCATCGTGGGTGACGAACCGGTCGTGGCGCTGCTGTCGTTCAGCACACGAGGCAGCGCGGAGTCGCCCAGCGTCTCGCGCGTGCGGGAGGCCCTCGCCATCGTGCGGGCGCGTCGGCCGGGGCTGCGGGTGGATGGCGAACTGCAGGCTGACGCGGCACTCGTCGCGGCCATCGGGGCGCGGAAGGCGCCGGACTCCGACGTGGCCGGCCAGGCCAACGTCCTGGTCTTCCCATCCCTCGACGCCGGCAACATCGGCTACAAGCTCGTGGAGCGGCTGGCCGGGGCCGTCGCCGTCGGACCGATCCTCCAGGGGCTGGCCCGGCCGGCCAATGACCTTTCGCGCGGCGCGACCGCCGATGACATTGTACAGGTGGGGCTGATCACCGCCCTGCAGGCGTCCGATCGCGCGACGGCGTGATCCGGGCATTCGTCATCCGGAGCGCGGGGCAGGCACATGGCATCGTTCAGCACGGAACGGGAGGGCGACCTGCTCACCGTCGCGGTCGAAGGGCAGTTGGTGGTTGGCAATCGCGCCGACTTCAAGCAGCTCGTGTTCGATCAGATCGAGAGTGGTGCGCGACGCATTCTGCTCGACTTCTCCGGGACGGCGTACATCGACAGCTCGGGCCTCGGCGCGCTCGTGTCGCTGGCGAAGCGCGCGCGTGACGAAGGTGGTGCGCTGCACATCACGGGACTCAACGAGGACCTGCGCACACTCTTCGAGCTGACGCGTCTCGACACACTCTTCAAGCTGTTCGCGACTCGTGGCGACGCCCGCGCCGCGTTCTGATCGCCCGTTCGGAGACGGCGTGCGTCTCGAATGGCGCATCGCGTCCGACGTGCGCGAGATCGAGACCATCGTGGCCGAGGTCACGACGGCGTGCGCGAACGCGGGCTACTCGCAGCGGGTGTGTCGCTTGAACGTTCCGGTCGCACTGACGGAAGCCATCGCCAATGCGATCATGCGTGGCAACGGTGGCGACGCGTCGCGTTCCGTGCGTGTCTGCGCGGTGGTGGGCGAGGATATGCTGTGTGTCGAAGTCACCGATGAAGGCGCCGGCTTCGATGCCGAGCGGGCGCGCGCGATGTGTGAGGATCCGGAGTGGCTCGAGCGCGAGGATGGGCGTGGCGTGTTCCTCATGTACGCCCTGATGGACAAGGTCGAAACGTGGTGTGATGCCGGCCACACGGTGCGACTGGTACTTCGACGCACATGAAGACGTTGGGCGCCGTCCTCGCCGCCTACCAGGCGGCCTCCGGACGGGATGCCGTACTCTGGGAGGTGCGCGGCGAGCGGCCGGCCGCCCTGCTGGCCGCGTCGCGCGCCGATGCGCCGCTGGCGTGCGCAGCCCCCGACAGCGATGTGTGCGCATGGGCCGCGCAGCACGGGGCTGACGCGCGGGAAGTGGGCGGAAAGGTGCAGCCCGTGTGGCTGGTGCTCGCACCGCGTCCCGATGAGCACGCGTTGACGGGCGAGGCTGCGGCCGCGCTCGACGATCTCGTCACCCACGTCGTACACCTCGTTCAACGATTGCTGCGGGAGCGCGACGGGGCCACCAACGAGCTCGCCGAACGCTACGAGGAGATCAGCCTGCTCTACGCGATCGGCGAGCTGCTCGGCAGCGGCGCGTCGGTCGAG
>JALOPN010000052.1 GCA_025453875.1 Gemmatimonadaceae bacterium
ATCTCGCCGCGCTCTTCGGCGCGACGGATCATGCTGTACACGGGGCGGTCCTTCACGGAACCGCCGGGGTTGTTGCCTTCGAGTTTGCCGAGGATGACGATGTCGTCGGGCACGCCGTGTTGCGCGGTGAGGCGCTGGAGCGGCACCAGGGGCGTGTTGCCGATGGTGCGGTCGATGGGCTGCCAGGCGGGGGTGAGTGGAGCGGACATGCCAGAACAATGCACGGGCGCGGCGACCGGTGTCAGGCCGGCCGCGCCGCGTGCTGCGTGCTTGGCGTCCAACGGCAGGTGCTACGGCGCCGTGAGCCGTTCGACGAGGCTGGAGCCGTCGGGTTGGCGGACGACGTATATCGCGGTCCGGCCCGTTGAGACGCTCACCGTCTCGGCGAAGCTGTACGCTGCTGGCGCAGCGGGACACGCGATATCGGGGTCGCGCCCAACCGTGAGTACGAAGCGTCGCAGTAACGAATCGCCGCGCGTTACTCGGTCGACCGTGACGGAACTCTGACAGTTGACAAGCCAGCGATGCGCGCGCACTCGGAACGCGCCCGCCGTTTCCAGCGGTGTCACCGTCAGGCTATCGATGCCAAGATGCGATGAAACAGGCTCGGTGGGGCCGCAGGCGGACAGGAGGGCGAGGCCTGCGACGGTGGCGGCGACGTGTGATGTTGGACGGAACACGCTCATGGCTGGCCCTCCGCTCGCATTGCCATCGCCCTCGCAAGGCGCGCCACGTGTCGCGCCGTCCGCTGCATGGCCGGAATGTCGGCAAACTCGCCGGGCTCGCCGCGCAGTCCGCCCCGCTCACCGCCGAGGCCGATGGCCAGCGTGGGCGACGTTGAGATTGGCCGAGCCGGCGTTGCCGAGCCGCGGTTCCAGGCCGATGGCGCGTGCCGCCGCGACCGATGTGCGCACGAGTCGTGATGTGTCGGCACCCGCGAGCTGTCCACCGGCCGTGAGCTGCACCTCGCGCATCGCGAAGCGCGTGCCGGTTTCGCGCGACACGCTGTCGAGGATGGCGCGCACGGCGGATTCATTGCGCGCGATCTGCTCCGCGTGCAGCGAGCGAATGTCGAGCGAGAACCACGCGCTGTCGGGCTTGCGGTTGAACACATCGCCTGACTGGATCATGGAGATGTTCATGACCGTGCGCGTCTCCGCAGGCGGTTGCGGCACGGCGAGAATACGATCGACCGCACGCGCGATCCCCTGATTGACGTTGGGCAGGCCGCCCGTGAGCGAGTGGCCGCCGGTGTGGTACGCCCACACGCGCCACCAGTGAATGCCCAGCGCGCCGTAGGTGATGGATCGTCCGTCGCCGAGGATGTCGATGAACGCATCGGCGCGCGGCTTCCACTCGGCGTACAAGGCCTTCATGCCCACGAGCCCGGTCTCTTCCTGCGCCACGGCGGCGAAGATCAGATCGTGCTCGGGGCGCACGCCCGCGTGCACCAGCGCCTCGGCGGCGGCGAGCATGGCCACGGTGGTGCTCGAGGTGTTGGTGCCGGGACCGACCACGCGATCGCCGTCCACGTACGGCGGGCGCGGCGCGGCGGCCTGATGCGCGGCCACGGTGGCGAGATCGTCGAGCGTGCTCACGAACACGATCGCGCGGCGCGCACCATCGGGGAGCGACCCACGCAGGACGCCGATGGCGTTGGGGAGTGCGTCCACGCGCACGTCGGCCAGGCCAATGGCGCGCATGCGGTCGGCCACGCGAGCGGCGCGGGCGTGCTCCTGGCCCGAGGGGGAGCGAATGGCGCCGAGCTCGGCCAGCAGCGCCGCGTTCGCGTCGCGCTGGGTGGCGATGCGGGCGTCGAGGCGCGCAGCGAGATCGGCGGGTTGGGCGGGGAGTGGGGCGGTGAGCAGGCAAAGCAGGAGCGAGCCGACGATCCGCGCTGTCTTGTCATGCATGTGCATATGGGAGAGCTTGAGGCATGGGAACGATCATCGAGATTCCAGACGCGATTCGTGTGAGGCTGCTCGAACTCGCGGCGAAGCGAGGCGACGAGGGCATCTCACGAATCGTGGAAGAAGCGCTGGTGCGATACCTCGAATGGGAGGCCTCTCGCATCGATACGGCTGAGGCATCGCTTGCGACGCTCGGCAGCCTGTCCGAGGCCGATGCCGAGGCGATGCGAGACGATATCCGTGACCTGCGGGCGATGTGGCGATGATCCTCGTGCTCGGCGATGAACGCCAGCTTCGCGACTCGGTTTCTTGACCATCGAACGCTGACGACGCGGCCTCAGCCGCTCGTCACCACCGCATCGGCCTCGATCTCCACGAGATACTCGTCCCCGACGAGCGGCGCCTGCACGAGCGTGTTCGCCGGCTGGATGTGGCCGAAGCGTTCACCGTGGGCGCGCGCGACGGGCTCCCTGCCGCGTCAGTGCCGCCGATGCAGCGGGACCCGTGCGTCGCGGTGGTTCCCGAGACGGTGATCTGATCGCCCACGCGCACCGCGCGCGCGTAGCCGGCGTCGCGCTCCCACACGGTGCCGGAGAGCACACGGCGACGACCGGTCGCATCAACACGCACGGGATACGGTGCGGGAAACGACGCGACGTGATGTGACAGGTCGCCAGAGGCCGTGAGGAAGGGGGGCACGCGATACTCGTCACCCGGTTCACCCGGCAACGGATCGAGCGTCGCGACAGCCGCTTCCAGTTCGGCGTGGTCCTGCTCGCTGAGCGTGAAGGCGAAGAGGCGTTGCGTGTCGGCGATATGCTCGCTGCTGCCGAGTCGCGCGCCAATGATGATGCCGCCGACGGCGGGTTGATCGAGCACGTAGCGGCACGCGACGTTCGCAATCGACACGCCGTGGCGATCCGCCACCTGGCGCGCGGCGCGCAACACGCGCTGCAGCGCCTCCCAGCCGCCGGCGGTGCGCACGAAGCGTCCGTACTTCATCTGCGACCAGGTGTCGAGCGCCTGCCAGTCGGGTTCGGCACGGTCGAGCCAGCGATCGCTGAGAAAGCCACCAGCCACCGTACCGTAGGCCAGGATCGACACGCCCTGCTGCAGCGCGTACGGTGCGAGGCGCTGTCGGGGACGACGGTCGATGAGCGACCAGCACACCTGATTCGACACCACCGGAATCCCGGTCGCGCGCAGCATGCGCAGATGGGCGGTATCGGTGTTGGTGAGGCCGAGATGGGCGATCAATCCTTCCTGACGCAGTTCGTCGAGATGGAACATCGCGTCGAGCCACGCCGGGTCCGCGTAGTTCCAGGCGTGGAACTGCATGAGGTCCACGCGCGGGCGCTGCAGCCGTTCGAGGGCTCGCTCCACGGCTGCGCGCACGTCGGCGCGCGTGAGCGGGCCCGGCTCGGGCACCCACTTGGTGAGCAGCTGCACGTCGTCGCGCGGTGAGTCGCCGCCGGCAAAGCGTCCCGCGATGAGCTCGGCCGAGCCGTAGTGGTCGGCCATGTCGAACGTCGTGAAACCGGCGGCGGCGTAGTCAGCCATCGCGTCGGCGGCCACGCCGTGGTCGAGTGTGCGTCCGTCGCGTTCGAGGTCGGCCACCTGCCAGAGGCCGGTGAGCACGCGCGAGATCGTGAAGCCGGGGGCGAGGGCGTGTCGAGGAATCGAAGTGGTCATGAGGGTCAC
Organism: Gemmatimonadaceae bacterium; assembly: GCA_025453875.1. GTDB lineage: Bacteria > Gemmatimonadota > Gemmatimonadetes > Gemmatimonadales > Gemmatimonadaceae > JAABRT01. Next base: position 3,612 of record JALOPN010000052.1, read on the forward strand.
TCGGCGGGGAGCGTCGTGAAGCGGTCGAAGGCGCGCGGATCGCGACGGCGCAGGGCGCGTGATTCGAGGGCGTAGATGAGCGAGCCGATCGTGAGCACGATCAGCCAGATCGGCGTGCTGCGAAAGTACCACGCCGATACCGTGGCGTTGAGGTCATTGGTGACGTGCACCACCAGCAAGCCGGCGGTGAGCAGCAGCGCGAGCACGGCGATGGGGACGCGCAGCATCGCGGATCGCAGCACGGTGATCTGCGCCGCGATCGCGGGGTTCCGCGACGGCAGCGTCAGCACGGTGAGCGCCATGAGCGCGTAGGTGACGAGCATGCTCGTGACGAGGATGTCGACGCCGAGGAAAAAATCGCCGGCGAGGTGACTGCCGACGATGGACACCGAGGCCACGCAGGCGCTGGCCACGATCGCGACGTGTGGTGTGCGCCACGTGGGGTGCACACGCGCGAACAGCCGCGGAAAGATGCCGTCGTCGGCCCACGCGAACATGAGGCGCGACACGGCAAGCAGCATGGCGGGCAAGTCGTTGATGAGCGCCACGGCGGCACCAGCCACGATCGCCACGGTCCACGTGGGCGAGAGCAGGTAGCCCAGCAGCCCGGGCGCGGTCACGTCGCGTACTGCGGCCTGCTCGGCGACGAACTGCCACGGCACCGCGTGGTACACGGCGGCCGTGAAGAGGAAGTAATACGTCCCCACCGACAACACGGCGATGCCGATCGCGAGTGGCAGATTGCGTGTGGGGTTCTTCGCTTCACCGCCGGCCTGTGCGATGGAGTCGAAGCCAATGAAGCTCGCGAAGAGCACCGGCGTGGCCGCGAGCAACGTGGCCAGACTCGGCGCGGCGCGATCCACGCTGGGCAGCGCGCGTCCTTCCCGCGCGAGCAGCGCGGCGGCGAAGTCGGTGTGATCGTGGGTGAAGCCGGCGACAATCACCACCCCGCCGAGCAGGAACATCATCGCCATGAGCGGCAGGAGCAGTCGTTCGTAGAGCTGTGTGCCACGCACGTTCACCAGCACGAACGACCAGAGAAAGACCAGCGCGATGAGCGGGCGCGCCACCGGACCATCCAGAAGGGTGGCGAGTGCGCTGAGTCCGAGCGGTTCCGCCGCGTCGCGCAGGAACGCGGGAATCACGTACGAGACGACACCGATCGCGATCGAGAGCCCGAACCACTGCGAAAATGATGCGACGAACCCCAGGTACGGTGACAGTCCGCGAGACGCGTAGACGTAGCTGCCACCGGCGCGCGGCATGGCCGAGCCCAGGGCCGCGAAGGCGAGTGCGGCGAGCAAGGCGGGGAGTGCCGCGAGCACGTACGCCGGGAGCACGCCGCCATCGATGCCGGGCACGTTCCGCTGCATCGTGAACGGAATCGTGTTGATCGCCGCGCCGAGCATGGAGCAGATGCCGGTAGCGGCGAGACCGGCGAGGCCGATGTGGCGGACGAGGGCGGGGCGGGGGGCGGCGCTGCCGAAGGGCATCTGCGAAGGGTGCGTCAGGGAGTGGAGGGGCGGACGAACAGGATGCGCTGCAGGTCGTCCTCGTCTGTTGACACAACGTACACGCCGCGCCGGGTCACGAGCAGCAGCCGATGTCGCGGAGGCATGGTGTACCGGACACGTCGGGTGCCGGTCTCGAGGTCGATGACGTCCCAACCGATGCTCGTACCGGAGTCATCGAGGTGCACCGGCACCCACGCGTATTCGTCCACGAAGTGCAGGGACGCGGCGCCGCTCGCCAGCGAGAGCGGTGGCACCGTGGCGGGCTTCGGCGGCTCCTCGTAGGTAGGCTCAGGGGGCGCACGCATTGGCCGGCCCATCGCGTCGCCGATCTCGCGAATCTGTCCGCCCAGCAACTGTCGAGCGAACGTCCGCGCGCTCGCGAGGTGCGCCTGCCAACTGCTGTCGGACAACGTGATCGGCGTGTGCGGCACACGCCAGGATCGCAGCGAATCGCCGTTCGGCGCATGCACGGTGAGGACATATTGCCGTGCATCCGCGCGCAGCACAGCACCATCGTCGCGGACGGTCCACCCGTTGAGAGGGGCGTACCGTCCCGGGTCCAGACGCCGAACATACCGGCCTGACGCGTCGCGACCTGACATCGCGTAGGTGTGGCCTCGTGGAAACACCACCGGTGTATCGACAGTGGAGCCATCGATGCTGAATCGCACGATGGTGTACGTGTCGAGTGGCTCCGCTGGCAGCGGCAACCGGGTGGCCGAATCGATCCTCGGTTGCGCCATGTCGGGCGCCCCGAAGATTCGGCCCAGCGTGTCAGCCGTACGCAAGTACGGTGTCGCGGTGACCCACAGCGTCGCCTCGAGGTCATCGCGTCGGCCCGGGTCCAGAACGCGCGCACTCCGTCCACGGCCGCTCGCCACATCGATGACGACAAACGGCCAGCCCGCGAATCCATCGATCATGGCGACGGAATCCCGATGCGCCTTGGCGATGAAACCGACGCGGCGGTGTTCGCCAGGACCGTTGCCGCGTCGGCCGATGCTGTCGCGCAGGCCACTTCGCAGGTTGAGTCGCCAGAGTGTCTGTTCCCGAAGGTCGGCAACGACGAGGAGCGAATCATGGAACTCGGCGGCCGTGGTCACCCCGGAGAACTCGCCGAGGAGGGTGTCGACGTGAGCACCGGCCAGCAGCGATTGCGTGCGCACGATAACTGGTGGTGCGGCGTCGGTGCAGCCAACGCACGCGATGAACAGGAGCGAGGCACGCGCTCGCGTGGTGCGAGACATCAGGTCGCTGTTCCCGCGCGATCTCGCCGCCGCATTGCCGCGTACGCCGCCGCGAGCGCCAGCGCGCCCGCAGCGGGCAGCAGGAGTGCCCGGGCACCCACGACGTCGAACGCGAGCGCACCCGCGATCCCGCCAGCGGCGAAGCCCAGGATCAGGATGAGGTACAGCAGCACGCGCCGTCGGTCGAGTGCGTGCCCACGCAATCGCGCGCCGAGCATCGTGCCGATGTCGGTGACGAGGCCGGTCAGGTGGGTGGTGCGCACGAGCGCACCGCTGTAGCTGCTCACCATTGCATTCTGCAGGCCGCACGCGGCCGACGCGAGCAGGTGGCCGGTGTCCGAGCCGCGCTCGAGGGCAACCGTCGCCAGGGTGAGCAGCACGGCCTCGAGCAGCAGCGCGGCACCGTAGCGCCTCCCGAGCTGCAGCGCGACGTTCCCCGTGAGCGCGCCGCTGAGCATCGCGCCGAGCAGAAAGGCCAGCACGATCAGGAGGAGGTGCATGGCCTCTTGCGCATCACCGCGCGCCACCGCGACGCTCAGCAGCGTCGACGTTCCTGTGACGTGCGAGACGGCCTCATGTCGGAAGCCGAGCAGCCCGACCGCATTGACGGCCCCCGCGATGGCCGCGAGCCAGAAGCCGCCGATCTCCACCCATCGAGGAAGTCGAGAGAGCATGGGTCGGCAATCTAGCGGTCCGGAACGACGCAAGCGCCTCGCTCCGCACGCGCAGGACATGACTGCTCGGGTGCCGTCCGCTCCAGACCCGCCGGCATTCCCCGAGGCTGGACATCATCGAAGCTACCGGCGACGTCTCCGGACTCACCGGTGGCGGAAACCGTCGAGGAAAAACCGGGCGCCTGGAGCCTATCGCCCGAGGCCGAGGCGTATCGACAGCGAGTAGGTCGGCTCGGCGGCCCCCACGCGCGTGCCAGTGGCGAATGGGCGTTGGACGAATGGCGTCACGACAAGCCCCGAACCGAAACGCAGGCCGACGCCCAAACCCGCCTCGCCGACGTTGCGCGAGACGTCCGACAGGCCGCTGCGTTCCCGAAGATGCAGCACCCCCAGCCGACCGAACGGTACCAGCGTGAGTCCAGCGCCGACCGGCACGGCGTGCCCGACACTGAGACCCGTCGCTCCCTGCAACTGCCGACTCGGGAAGCGACCCTCGTCCGGCCCGTTGAGCCACGTCGCCCGAACATAGGGACAGGCGCGGAGCCCCGACTCGGCCATGGCTCCCGGACGCCAGTTCGCGCTCACGCCGGCGAGTTGCACCGAGGTCGACGTGAACGACGTGCCGAGCAAACCCGCGTGCGCACCGAGCTGGATCCGCGCGCCGAGCCGTTCGTACGCGGCCACCGTGGAGCGGTCCGCCCCAGCACCTGCGAATGCGCCTCCAACCGCGCTGCTGGCTGTGCCGAGCGCGAGTCCGCCCACGCACTCCTGAGCCGATGCCGAGGCCATGGGCGAAGCAACGAGCATGCACCAGGCGACGACGAATCCGAGACGAATCCTGTTCTTCACAACGCCGACAAGGTCACGAGTTGCAGACATCGAAAATCTCCTGAGAAGCATCAGCGTACGAGATCCTTGACACACGCGAGCCAGAACCGATTCCAGACCTGATTCATCGGCGACGCGCAACGACTCGTTCAAATCATCACGCGAAGACAGTCACTGAGAGCCACAAGCGGTCATTCGTACGTAGCGGCTCGCATCGCGCACCGCGCCATCTTCGACTACGCCGCAGTCGAGACGGCGAAGCGCAAGTTGCTGCCATTCTTCACCTTGCTGACGTCGACAACGTCGATAATGCGACCACCCGCCGAAAGAACCGATTCTTCTACTTGCGATCGAGCGACGAAATGCATCTCGTACGGGATCCGACCGCGTAGGCGTTTCCAGAAACGCCGGAACCACTCGCGACGCACTTTGTACATGAACGCGGACCAAGTGCCCGGAAGGATCAGCGGGCCAATGCACAACTGGAAGCAAGCAACTCCACCTGGGCGGAGCAGACGCACGAATTCTGCAATGTAAGAGAGTGCTGCTGCAGGCGGGACGTGCTGCAGCGTCAAGTTACTGTAGATGAAGTCGAATGAGGCATCACCGAACTGCCTCAAATCATCTCCATCGTTCACGATGTAGCGTACACGCGCTGTCTGTGTGTTGAACGCCTCAGCTGCAGTCACCATCGAACTTGAAATATCCACTCCGACCACCATCTCGAAGTAGCGACTCAAGGCTAATGTGAGACGTCCAACCCCACAGCCAAAGTCAAGCGCCCGGGCACGTGCGACGCTCGTTGACAGCGTGCCCAAGTACTGAACTACCGTCGCGATCTCACGCTCGCCAGTCTCGAAGAACGCATCACGATCCCACTTCCTATCGCGCTGAGCGTGATCAGTCAAGACTGCGTACAGGGGGTCTCTGCGGCCCGCTTCCTCGAAGGTCCGCTTCACGTGGTCCAAGCTCACGACTTGATCCGAGATACACGAGAAACAGCAGCGCGTCGACGCGGTTCGGAGCACGACGTGCGAGTGTCGACGGCGAACGATCGCGTAATACTTGCCCAGCACGCATCGCAGACCGTACTTCCTCTCGAGTGCCTCACTGCAATCTCAAGCCGAGATACAGAGACTTCTGGCCAGCCGTCGTTCCCGGGAAGCTGTAGAAGAAGTTGTAGGCAATCGAGCTCGTTCCGACGACCAGTCCATAGGGCATCGATCCCGGTGAGGTGAAGCGCATCCCGAAGTCGTCCTCCGCGCCGGGACCAAAGTCCATCTCGTACGCCCAGATCGCGTAGCCCTTGGTTTGCGACGACCCACCGCAGCCTAGAAGAGACGTCGACGTTAGTCCCGGACTAATGAGTAGGTTGGCTTGGACAGGCGGCTGAGATGGAAAGTTCCCAACACCAGTGCCCCGGACACAGGTGACTGAGGGGAAGATAAAAAAGCCACTGCCGCTGTTGAAGGGAATCCCGCCCTCGTAACCGCTCGACCGGAACTCCATTTCGAGGTCACCGCCGAACCATCCATCATCACGCCATGTATCGAAGTATCGAAGATAGACTCCGCTTGATGTCGAACTGCTTCGTACCTCAGGCCCTTCGACGTACGTCGAACCCAGCGGTATCGCGAAAGATGTACCAGCTGCGATGGAAAGCTGTTGGTGATCTCCGCTCGATTCACGTTCGCTGACCACGACGGGGAACTTTGGCTCGGCTGGATGGAGAACGATCAGATTGGTTCCAGCTTCGGCAGATTTCCCTTCAACCAAGATCGCGTCTCCCATCGTGTTGAATGCAGTGACATAGTCACTGTCTTGATCGAAAGTCAGTGCGACGAGTACATCGTCACCGCCGCTCCATGTTTCGCGGTGCCGTCTGATGGGGAGATAGAAGTCCATCTCCGGCAGCTCTCGGACGATTCGGTCGAACTCCTCCCTGCTCAGTCCGCCGTGAGAGGAAGCGCTTGAGAGCAGAGCCTCTCCGGAGCTTGTTTCCAGATACGCTTGCAGAACGAGCTTGTGATCCGTACTTAGACGAGACTCTTGCCATGCATTGCGAAGCGCAATGCGAACTCGCTCGTCGTTTAACGACACCGCGATCGTACGTGCAACCGCGTCCGTTGCGCTCAGTCTCGGGGCCAGCGCCGTTGCACTGCCTGACGTCGGTCCAAGATCCGTGGGAGCCTCACTCGCGCAAGCTCCTGTGAAGAACGCCAGCGCGCCGATGAATAGTATCCTGCCCAGCATACTTCCCCCTGTGAGCTGAAATGTAAACCGTAGGTAAATGACTGAGCACCAGTCGTGAGCGACACGCGCATCGGGCTTCGTGTGGCCTCGGTAGTTTCGAGATCACACAATTGATGTACGCGCGGAGCTTGCAGTTGGGAGCAATCGATTGGCCGGCGAGCTTGCCTGCTCATCTTGCGAGGCGGGTAAAGACGACGCAAGCAGCAAAGTGCGACGCAAATTGCGACAGGCAACGTGGACTTACCCCGAAAACTTGGACGCGTACCTGTTAGGGAATCTCTGATCAGGTAGTGCATCAGGGAGGAGAAAACCTAGTATTGACGCGCGCGATCCCCCCCCTTCGTCGGAGCTTGGGCATGACCGAGCAGCGCACGTATGCGGATGTGATCCTCTCAAACAAGCGGCGCACGACTCGCCGGGAGCAGTTCCTCACCGAGAGGGACCGGGTGATTCCGCGGGCGACGGTCGAAGCGTTGGTGGCGCTGCACTATCCCAAGGCGGGGCGCGGCCGTCGGCCGTTACCGATGCGCACGCTGCTGCGCATCCACTTCCTCCAGCGGTGGTTCAACCAGTCGGATCCGCAGGCGGCAGACATGCTCCACGACTCGGAGTCGACGCGGCGCTTTGCCCGGATTGATCTGCTCAGCGACACGGTGCCCGACGAAACGACGATCTGCAGGTTCCGCCATCTGCCGGAGGCGCATCAGCGCACCGCGCGCATGTTCGACGCGGTGAAGGCGCTGCTCGAGGAACGAAAGCCCATGTTGAAGGCGGGCACCATCGTCGATGCCACCATCATTGGCGCGCCCAGCGCGACCAAGAACGCGAGGCAGACGCGGGATCCCGAGATGCGGCAGACCAAGAAGGGGAACCCGTGGTACTTCGGCATGAAGATGCATGTGGGCACCGACCGGCGCGGCCTCATCCATTCGATCACCACGACGCACGCCGCCGCGGCCGACATCACCCAGTTGCCCCACTTGCTGGACGGTCAAGAGACGACGCTGCATGGCGATAGGGCCTACGACAAGGCCGACGATAATGACGTGGGAGCTCAGCGGCGGGCGCTACCTCGTCAACAAGAGCGGCAAGCGGACGGAGTACTGGGACTGGATCAATCGTGCCCGCTCGCGCGTACGCGCGATGGTCGAGCACCCGTTTCACACCATCAAGCGGCTGTGGGGCTTCACGAAAGTCCGGTATCGGGGGCTGGCGAAGAACACCGTGCGTGTGTTCGCGCTCGGGATGCTCGCCAACCTGTACCGCGTGCGGCACCGCTGGGTGCCGCAGGGCACGTAGTGTCCGCGCGCGCGCCGAGATCGGCCGAAACGGGCCGATTCTGCCCCGGCAACGGGGCGCTACGCGCGATTCGCCCGCTTCCGGGTGGGTCAATCGGGGCTCGCTTGCGCAGAAGCGTTCCGCGCGATCCGCGGTTTTGTACCTGATCAAAGTTTCCTTGCGGTGGAAGACGCCGGCAGAGACGCTGTATGAAGATCTACGCGCTGCCGTAAGCTTCCCCGCCAGCGGGACAGTTGAAAGTTAGACTTCGGGAGCCTCCACCGGAGCACCCGATGCGGAAATCGAAGTTCAGCGAGACTCAGATCGTCACCATCCTGCGCGAAGCGGACGCGGGCACCGCGGTCGCGGACCTGCTGCGGAAGCACAAGATCAGCCGCGCGACGTTCTATCTCTGGAAGCAGAAGTACGGCGGCGCTGGGGTGCCCGAGTTGCAGCGACTGAAGGAGCTGGAGAAGGAGAATGCGCGCCTGAAGCGCATGTACGCCGATCAGGCGCTCGAGCTGACCGCGATCAAGGATGTGCTCAGCCGAACACTGTAGCGCGGTCCGCGAGACGAGCGGTCGTGACGATCTTGACGGAGGAGCACGCCATCCCGGTGGCCCGCGCCTGCCAGATCGCCCGATGCTCGCGGACCGCCTGGTATCGCGCTCAGGGGACCGAGGCGGACGCGACGCAGGCCGACGTGGATGCGCCCGTGATCACGGCGTTGCAGGCCATCGTGGCGCAGCACGGGCGCTGGGGGTTCTGTAAGTGCTTTGATCGCCTCCGCGCACTGGGCCACCAGTGGAATCACAAGCGCGTCTATCGCGTGTATCGCGCGCTCGGCCTAAATCACGTACGCCGCACCAAGAAGCGTCTGCCGAAGCGCGACGTCGTGCCGTTGCAGGCGCCGGCGCGGCTGAACGACACGTGGGCGATGGACTTCATGGGGGATACGCTGTACGGGGGGCGGGCCTATCGCGTGCTCAACGTGCTCGACGAGGGGAACCGAGAAGCGTTGGCCATCGAGGTCGACGTCTCGCTGCCGAGTGCGCGCGTTGTCTCGGTGCTGGATCAGCTGGTTGCCGTGCATGGTACCCCACGGCAACTGCGCAGTGACAACGTTCTACATCCGCTGTCAAGACTGGTGAGCGTGCACGCGCAGGCCGCGGTGTGCCCGTGACACGTCGGGAGGTGCAGCGCGGCCGTTCCACCGGCCATCCACGCAGTGGTCTTCCACGAGACACGAGTCCCTTGCTCACCATAGTGAAACACACA
>JALOPN010000316.1 GCA_025453875.1 Gemmatimonadaceae bacterium
TCACGAACGGTGTGCGCGGCAACCCACTCGCGCCGCGCACGCGCAGCGCGACTTCCCATCGCGCATTCGGACGCCACCCCACCAGACCGTTCGCCAGCAACGGCGTGTCGAACGCGCCCGGGGCCTCGGTGCCGTCGATCCCCTCGAAGCGCGTGCGGTTGAGACTCAGCGCGAGCTGCCCGTACAACGGCGTGCGACTCAGCTTCTGCTGCGCGAAGAACTCGGCACCGTACGCCACGCCGCGCCCACTCGAGCCCAGCGGCTCGAGCCCGAACGGAATGTCGGTGGTGGCATCGTCGAAGCCGCTCGGCGAGAGCACCGCCTGCGGCCGGAAGAACCGAACGGGATAGTCCGCGTAACGCTTGCCGTACACCTCGAACTGCACCTTGCGATCGTCGCCGATGCGCCGCACCACCCCGAGCACGAGCTGGTCGGCGCGAAACGGGCGCAGTTGCGTCGCGTTCTGCGGAGCGCCCACCAGCCAGATCGGACTCGGCGCCTGCCAGTACCGCCCACCGGCCGCCGTGAGTGTGGTGGCGTCGGTCACACTCCACGCCGCGCTGAGTCGCGGCGCGAGGCGCACCGCGTTGTCCAGAAATCCGTACCAATCGGCGCGCAGCCCCGGGCTCAGGCGCAGCGTTGAGGTGGGCTCCCATGCGAGCTGCGCGTAGCTGCCGTTCCGCCAGGCGGTGAAGCTCGTGTCCACCGAGAACGGTTGCGGCACACCCGCCGCGTCGCGGCGCGCGCTGCCCGCCAGCGTCGCGTCGTACCGCAGCGCGCTCGCGTACTTGAACACGCTGCCCGTCTCGAGCGACAGCGACGGCGACAGCGCCACGCTCAGATCGCTCCGCAGCGACGTCTCCCCCTCGGTGCTGCGATTCTCGAAGATGGGCGCGAGCAGCGTGTCGCGTTGCGCACTCTCGAAGCGCGTCCAGGTGCGACCGAGCGTGGTGGTGAGCGACCCGCGCTCGAGCAGCCGCGACCACGTGAGCCCACTGAAGTACTGGTCCTGCGATGGTGACAGTACCTGCGCGTTCGAGAGGCGATCGTCGGCCTCGGTGTTGTCGAACGACACACTGCCACGCGCCGCGATGAGCAGCGCACTCACCGCATCACGCGACGTGGGACGCCACACGGCCTTCACCGTTGCGTCGGTGTACTGCGGAATGAAGCTCTGGCCGAGCGCCTTGAACAGCAGATCGAGATAGCTCTGCCGCACGTTGGCGAAGAAGCTCGCGTTCTCGCCGAGTGGCCCTTCGAGTACGGCGCCGAACTGCGAGGCCGCGAGGTTGAGTTCACCGGCGATGCGCTCGCGATTGCCTTCGCGCAGCGTGATGGTCGTGGCCGACGATGCGCGATCGCCGTAGCGCGCACCAAAACCGCCCGCGCTCAACGCGGCCTCTTCCACGAAGCGGATGTTGATGAGCGAGATCGGCCCGCCCGTGCTCCCCTGCGACCCGAAGTGATTGATGTTGGGCACTTCGATGTTATCCACCACGAACAGATTTTCGAACGGCGCGCCGCCACGCACGATGAGATCGTTGCGCGCGCCGCTGGTCACGCCCACACCGGGCGCGACCGATACGGCGCGCAGCACATCTTCCTGTGCGCCCGGCTGCCGTCGCACTTCTTCGCTGCCGTACACCTGCGTGGACACGGGTCGTCCGACGGGTGGCAGCGGAGGGAACGCTTCGGGGCGCACCGTCACGGCCTGCAGCTGTCGCTCCACGCTGCGCAGCCGCAACGTGACTTCGGCCGGCTTGGCCGGCGACACCGCGATGTCACCGCGCACGAGCGGTGCGAAGCCGAGCGCGCGCACTTCGATGGCCACGATGCCGATGCGTACGCCGCGCAGCGTGAAGCGCCCGAGCGAGTCGGTCTGGGCGGTGACGGCCTGATCGCGGACGCGCAGCGTGGCGCCGGCGATGGGGCGTTCACCCAGCTCCTGCACGACGCGCCCGGTGATGATGCCGGTGCGCTCGGCAACATCGGGGCGATCCTGCGCGCGCACCACCTGCGACAGCGACAACAACAGCCCGATGGCCACGCGCCCGCAGAGCAGCAGCGACCGCACAGCAGATTCCCGCACTCGGACCTTCGATATCACATTCCACTCCGACGGAAGACGTTCAGGCGCGCGGGCGCGCGCCGTATCGCTAGTGAACGACTCCGTGGATCCCGAGGTGCCCGGAGTCCGGACTAGTCGCCTTGGACCGCGTCGAAGGTCAGCCCCAGCGGAAGCGGATCCTGATCCGCTGCGATTGGGCGCGACGCAGTGGCCGACGCGCGATGCGCATCGGCGAGCGCCAGAATGCGCACGGCGATCTCGCGCGCAGCGTGCGGGCGTCCAAGGGAGCGCGCCGCATCGGCCGCGCGCACGCGCAGCGCGTGCGCGGCGGCACCAGCGCTCCATTCACGCACCGCGGCCGCCACGGCGCTCGGTGTGGGCGCCCACACGCCAGCGCCGGCCTCCACGACCCACTGCACGTTGCCGTCTTCCTGCCCGGGGATCGCGCCCCAGAGCACGAGCGGCACTCCGGCCGCGCACGCCTCGCTGATCGTGCCCGGTCCGGCCTTGGTGAGCACACACGCACTCGCGGCCATCATCGCCGGCAACGCCGACACGAAACCGTACACATGCACGGTGCCACGCCACGGACGCGCGCGGAGCCTCGTCGCCAGTGTTTCGTTGCGTCCCGTGACCACCGCGAGGTCACACGGCAGCAGCGCGCGATCGATCGCCTCCGCGATCTCCTCGATGGGGCCGACGCCATCGCCGCCGCC
>JALOPN010000317.1 GCA_025453875.1 Gemmatimonadaceae bacterium
CGTGGCGCGGCTGCGCGCGCTGCTGCGACGTCCCGCCGACGCCTTGCCGCCCACGCTCACGGTGCATGACCTCACGCTCGACACGGGCACGCGCATCGCCCGGCGCGGCGTACGCGACATTCCGCTCACCACCAAGGAGTTCAGCGTGCTGGAAGTGCTCATGCGGCACGCCGGCGAGGTGGTGACGCGTGAACGCCTGAGTCGCCACGCGTGGGACGACAACTTCGACGCCGCGAGTAACGTGATCGATGTCTACATCGCGCGGCTCCGCAAGAAGATCGACGCGGACGGTGAGCTGCCGTTGCTCGAGACGGTGCGCGGTGCGGGCTACCGACTTGGCGCGCCCGCGGCGCGCGCAGGGCGACCGACGTGAGCCGCGAGGGCACGGTGCGTGTACGTCCGCGTCTGCGCACGCGCCTCACCGCATGGTACGCGGGGGTGCTGCTCGTGGCCCTGCTCGCCACGGCGGCCGGCATTCGCTACGCGGTGGAGCGCACGTTGGCGCGCACGTTCACCGAATCGCTCGATGCGTCGATCGCGCTCGTGCAGCGCTTCTTTCGTGTGGAGATCGCCGAGTTCCAGTCGATCGACGCGACGGTGACGCACATGGCAAGCGAGCTCGTGTTCGAAGACCGGGTCATCGACATTCACCGTCCCGACGGATCGGTGTTCGCGTTGCCGGGTCGCGATCCGAGCAATCGGTATCCGCAGTTGGCGACGCCCGTGCGTGATCGCACGGCACCACTCGATCCGCTGCTCGCCCCCGGCTGGACCGTCGAGGTGCACGCGAGTGAAGCCGCGCTGGTCGCGGCGCGCCGTCGGCTCGATGTGTGGCTGCTGGCGGGGATTCCGCTGGTGATGATGGCGGCGACGGTGATTGGCTGGTGGTTGGCAGGCCGTGCCCTGCGTCCCATCGGTGCGCTCGCCGCGCAGGCCCACGCACTCGACGCGAGTCGGGGCGGGCGCCTGACCGTCTCCGGTGATGCCGATGAACTCGCGCAGCTCGGCACGAGCTTCAACGCGCTGCTCGATCGACTTGACGCGGCGTTGGCGCAGCAACGGCGCTTCCTGGCTGACGCAGCGCACGAACTGCGCACGCCGATCGCGCGGCTGCGTGGACGCGTCGAGCTCGCCCGCCTCGGGCTCGCGTCACCGGAGCAGGCGATATCGGACGCCGGCTCGGTGGATGCGACGTTTGCCGCACTCGACGCCGAGTTGCGCGACACGTCGGAGGTGGTGCAGGGGTTGCTGGCGCTGGCGCGCGCGGATGCGGACGTGGACGCCGCGTCGTTGGACGACGGCTATCTCGACGATGCACTCGCCGATGAACTGCCGCGCTGGCGGGAGTCGGCGGCGCAGGCGGGGCTCACGCTGTCGGTGGACACCTTTGACGAAGTGCGCGCGAAGTTCGACGCCTCGCTGATGCGGCGCCTGCTCGCGCTGCTGCTCGACAACGCGATTCGCTACACGCCCGCGCCAGGGCAGGTGACGGTGAGTCTGCGGGCCGTTCCTGACGCACCGGACGGGCGCGCCGTGCTCGAGGTGAGCGATACCGGGATCGGCGTCGGCACAGCCGATCGTGAGGCGGTGTTCGAACGCTTTCATCGCACGGCCGACGCGCGGGCGCATCGTCCGGACGGCAGCGGGTTGGGGCTCGCCCTGGCCCGATGGATCGTGCAGCGTCACGGCGGCACGATCGCGCTCACGTCACGGGCCGACGGTGCGCGCGGAACGCGAGTGCTGGTCGAACTGCCGCGTCTGGTCGCGCCGCATGAGGTCGCGGCGCGAGAGGTCCCGACGCGCGAGATCACGCCGACGGTCGTCGCCGGGCCCGACGAGACGATCCGCCGCCTGCCAGGCGCTGCGTAGCCCCTCGAGCGTGCGCACGGCGCCGAGGTAGTCGCCACTGCGCACCGCCTGTTCGCACCACGCATAGAGCGCGTCGATGCCAAGGGCGGAGGGCGTGTCGCAGGGGTGTGCGGCGCGCAGCGTGCCCAGCTGGGCGTAGGCGTCGCGTGCGTTCTGCGCACGGCAGGCCGCGATGGCGGCGTCGTAGACCCGCAGCAGCCGATCGAGCGGCGAGACGGGCGGGGGTGAGGTTCCGGGCATGAGCGGGGACGTGGGCGGTCGTGGGCGACCGGTCAGCGGTGGGATGGCGCAGCGCGCCTTGCCTAGAGGATTCGGCTCGTTGCGCTCCGGACTTGAGCGCGGGTGTGACGACCAGCACGAACTGATTCATCGCCGGTTCATGTACGGGTCCTACGTTGCCACCATGGACCTTCGATCCCGCGCTCGTCGGCGCCTGTGGCGCCGTGTCATGGTGGCGCTCCTGACGACCCTCGCACCACTGGTGCGTCCGCTCGGCGGGCAGGCGCCCACGCCCGCCGAGCCCGCGCTCACGCTCGCCTCCGCGTTGGCGCTGGCGCAGCGCCAGTCTCCACTCTTCGAGCGCGTCGAGGCACGCTACGGGATTGCGCGCGGCGACGTGCGCGCCGCCGGCCAGTGGCCCAATCCCACGCTCGAGTACCGCCGAGAGAACCTCGGGTCGCCGCTGCTCCCGGATGAGTTCGTGACGGCGTACATCCCCATCGACGTCACGGGGCGTCGCGTGCAGCTGGCCCGGGCGACACGACGTGGCGCGGCGCGCGCGCTGGCCGAACGTGACGCCGAGCAGCAGGACGCTGCCCTCACGATCGCGCGCGCGTGGGTGGCCGCGGTGCTCGCGGCCGAGCTCGCGAGCGTGACCGCGCAACAGCACGACGCCGCCGAGGAGATCGCGCG
>JALOPN010000053.1 GCA_025453875.1 Gemmatimonadaceae bacterium
ACAGCACTTCGACCGGCCCGAACGCCCCGCGCTCCGCGATCGCGGTCCGCATCGCCTCGGTGTACGCGCCACTGTCTCCCAGCAGCAACGACTGCCACCCGGTCCCGAGCAATGTCTCACGCGCTCGTCCGGCCAGATCGGCGTAGCCGTCACTCACCCATCGGCACTGCCCGTCGACGTCGTTGAAGAAGACGCCGATGGGCAACGCGTTCACGATGGCATGCAGCAGCTCGGGCGAGAGGTCACCGCCCGCGGTTCCGTGCATCGGCGCTTCGGTCATTCGCTCAGCTATGTCTACGGTCGAACGGTCAACCCGACAGTGACGGACCACGCGTCTTCGCGGGCGGCATCGCCCGTCATGCGCCGCTGGAGTCGCTGCGCCGCAATGTCGATCACGGCCCGCTCGCCCACAATGGGGACGCCGACGCCGGTGTGCAAGCCACGCTCCGAGACGGGCGTGGTGCCGATCAGGAAGGGGAGCTGCCGCGAGGCGTAGCCGACGCGCCACAGCACCGGGTACGCCCGCAGACTGCCGGCGAAGATCTCCGCGCCCGCCGACCAGTTGGTCACGTCCCGCGCCGTGGTGGCCGGCGTGCCGAGCCCGTTCATGGCGCTCCAGGAGACGCGCTCCACCTTGGCGGCCAGGATGGTGCCCTTCAGTCCGTCGTACAGAATGCCCGCGCCCACACGACCCGGCACCGACGCGCGCGTCACGACGGAGTCGGAGCGGACGCTCTCGAGGTCACCGCCCACGCGCAGGCTGGCACCGAGCAGCAGCCCGCCCTTCACGCGCCAGTTCACGCCGAGCGCGGCCCCAACGCCCTGAAAGCCGATCGAGGCCGTGTCGAGGACGGCGCCGAAGCGCAACGAATCGGGGAACGTGCGCGCACGAACGACCGTGTTGTCGCCCGACACGGCCACGGCCGCCGCTCCCAGGCGGAGCGATTTCCATTGCCATCCTGCGCCGAGTCGCAGCTCCGTGAGTGCGCCGCGCGATTCGTAGTCGTCGACGGTGGGCACCGGTCGCCCGTCCACCAATGCGCTGCCCACCGACTGCGTGGCAAACGACCGATCGAGCAACGTCGACGCGGTGATCATCACGCCGACCCGTCCCACGCGCAGTCCGGCGCCCACGAGCGGCAGGCGCTGCACGCGCGAGCGTTCGGACACGTCACCCACACGCACGGTGCGGAACTCGGGCTGTCCCTGCACCGTGACGAGACCCGTCCCGATTTCCGTGATGGCGGCCGGATTGAGCGCAGAGAGCAGATCGAACTCGCCCGTTGCACCGGCCGTGCCGAGCGCGCGTGCCGAGAGACCGCCCGGCGGGTAGCCGAAGCCCTGGGTGCTCAGCGTGCCCTGGGCGTGCGCGACACTCGCGAGCCCCAGCAGACCGACCGTCGCGAATACGAGACGACGCGGCAGCACCTGCATTCGATGGCGAAGAGGCGCGTGGGTCATGGCAGCGTGATCTCCGTGCGCGGCAGGTAGGTGATGCGCAAACGCGGACGCAGCGCCGGGGCCGCCGACCGATCATGAAAGAGAATGCTCGCGCCTTGCGAGCCTTCATTGCCGATGCGCAACGCGATGAAGCGTGGCACGTCACTCTGCAGCGACCGCCAGCCGCGCACGAGATTGACCACATTGAACACGCGCTGCCCGCTGTCGCGCGGCACGAGTGCGAGTGAATCGACGCCCGCAAGGCGACCGTCAACCGCAAGCGCGGTGCTGAAGTACGGATCGGTGATGCCGGCGCGCGCGATGCCGACGAGCGGCTGCACACCCACCGTGTCGCCACGATCGACGCTGCCGGAGGGGATCTGCGTCAGCAGCAGTTCCGCGCGCACGATGGTGCTCGAGTCGGCAATCAGCGGCGGCAGATTCACGCGGAGATACGCGCGATCGCCGGGGAAGCCACCCACACGCAATGCACCGGCGGGTCGTGGCAGGCGGCCTCGCGCGGCGAGCGTATACACCGTGTACGACAACCGCAGCACGTCATCGCGCTCGGCACCCGCGAGCACCGTGCTCGGAATGATGTCGAGCGGGCGATAGGTGGTATCCGACGCGGGATCGAAGGTGAGGCGCGGCACCGGCTGTCCGGCCACCAGCGCCCCGAGCCGCAGCTGCGCGTTGGCGCCCGGGGCGATGCGCACGCCGAGTCGCACCCGACCACGCGCCGCGATGCGTGACTGCAGCAACTGCTTCGCAATCGGGATGCGCAACGAATCAACGCGTGTCGCCGCCGCAAACTGCAGCTGACCCACCTTGCGATCGGCACGGAACAGCGACTGCACAACCGCGGCCACCGAGTCCGATTCGGTGGTGTCGACGTCGAAGACCTCGATCGTGAACGCCCCGGTCGATCGTGTGCTGAGCGAGTCGACGAAGAAGCGCAGATAGGTGGAGTCGACCGTCGTGATGGCTTCCGTCACGGCGCCACCGTTGGGCGCATACGTGTCGGGCAGCTGATCGAAGCGCACGATCACGTTGGTTTCGAGCGAGTCGCCGCGCGTCGCGAGCAACGCGGCCGCCGACACACCAAGCACCGGAAACGGTCCGAGCGTCGTGTCGAAGCTGACTGCGTCGATGACCGTATCACGGAACGGCGCCTGCTCCGTGGGACAGAGAAGCGGACATCCGGCGCCGCCCTCGAGTTCTTCGGTGCAGGCCGAGGTCGCGACCGCGCTGAACAGCAGCAGCGGCGCGCAGACAACGCGGCGAATCCAACCGCGCCAAGCGGCCGGTGGGCGGGACGAACGAGCAAGACGCTCAGTCATTCGTGAGCGAGGCCGGCGTGAAGGGAGAAGGCAGCAGATCGCGGAGCGACCAGATGGCGAGACGCTCGTCGGCGGCCATGCTGACCACCTCGAGCGCCGGATTGAATTCGACGAGCGCCTGACGACACATGCCGCAGGGCGGCGTCGCGGTGTCGGCATCGGTGACGATGACAACCCGCACGAACGTGCGATGCCCCGCGCTCACCGCCGCCGCCAGCGCACCACGCTCGGCGCACAGGCCGGCAGGATAACTGGCGTTCTCGACGTTGCAGCCGGGCACGAGCGTGCCGTCGGCACACTCGAGCACCGCGCCGACGCGAAAGCGGGAGTAGGGGGCATACGCGTTCGCCTGCGCGTCGCGCGCACGGTGTACGGCGGTTTCGAGATGCGGTGGCAGCGCGGTCATCAGGCGAGCCCGCAGGTGGCAAGCATCGACGTGCCGCGCCCACGCCAGCCGAGTCCGAGCCATTCGGCGCAGGTGGCGCCCAGGTCGGCGAAGGTCGCACGCACACCGAGTGCGGTTGGCCGTACGCGCGGTCCTGCGACGAACACCGGCACGCGCTCTCGCGCGTGATCGGTCGACGGCGTCGTGGGATCGTTGCCGTGGTCGGCGGTGATGATGAGCAGGTCGTCCTCCCGAAGGGCAGTCAGCAGCCCGGGGAGGGCTGCATCGAACGCCTCGAGGGCGGCCGCGAATCCGGTCACGTCGTTCCGGTGACCGTACATCGTATCGAAATCTACCAGATTGGCGAAGCAGAACCCACGCGTCGGACCGGCGAGCCACTCGTGGATGCGCCGGACGCCTTCGGCATTGTCGGTCGTGTGCACGGCCGAGAGGTTCCGGCCCGCGAAGAGGTCGTCGACCTTGCCGACACCGTGACGCGGCACACCGGCTTCGGCGAGGGCATCGAGCAGCGTCGTGGCCGGCGCCGGCACGGCGTAGTCACGCCGATTCGCCGTGCGCCGCCAGGCCCCCGGCTCGCCTACGAATGGTCGGGCAATCACGCGGGAGACATCGTGCGGCGCCACGAGCTGCGCCCGTGCGATCTCACAGGCGCGGTAGAGCTCCTCGAGGGGAATCCACTCCTCGTGCGCCGCGATCTGAAACACCGAGTCGGCCGACGTATACACGATCCACTGCCCCGTCTCGCGCTGGGCCTCGGCGAAGTCCGCGATCACGGCGGTTCCGCTGGCGGCGCAATTGGCGAGCACACCGCGGCCGGTCGCCGCCACGAACGGCGCGATGACCTCGGGCGGAAAGCCGGTGGGGTACGTCGGGAAGGGGGTGGCGAGGTGCACGCCGGCGAGCTCCCAGTGCCCGGTGGTGGAGTCCTTGCCGGCCGATTGCGGAAGGGCCACGCCCCACGCGGCCTCCGGTGCGGCCGTGGGAGAGACACCGGGAATCGCGCCAACGTTGCCAAGACCGAGCCGCGCGAGGTGCGGCAGCGCGAGGCCGCCCACCTGCCGCGCCACGTTCCCCAGCGTGTCGCTGCCGAGGTCGCCGTAGGCCGCGGTATCGGGGGCGGGACCGCAGCCCACGCCGTCGAGCACCAGCAGCAGGGCGCGCCGAGAAGAGACGAAAGAAGTCATGGTCAGGGTCGATACACGCGAGGGAGCCGCAAGCGCCAGCCCGTGAGCAGTTCGTACGGCGACAGCGCACCGGCGGCGGCCAGCGTCTCGAGCGGGACCGACCCGCCGTGGCCGTCGTTTCCGAGCACCGTGACAACGTCGCCGAGTCCGCAGGGGACATCGGTCACGTCCAGCATGGTCAGGTCCATCGTGATGTGACCAATCACCGGTACCGACCGCCCGTGGAGACGGAGCGATGCCCGTCCGCCGAGGGCGCGCCGCAACCCATCGCCGTAGCCAAGCCCGATCGTCGCCACGCGCGCCGCGCGCGTCGCGGTCCACGTGGCGCCGTAGCTCACCGTGTCACCGGGCTCGACGTCGCGCAGATCGACGATGCGCGCCTGCACGTGCAGCACCGGATGCAATGCCGGATCGGCCGCCGGGCCCGCGTAGAGCGCAAAACCGGGGCGCACGAGATCCCACGGTGTTCCGGCGCGCGCGAGGACGCCCCACGAGTTGTCCGCGTGTCGCAGGGTGCCATCGGCCAGCGCGAGCTGCGTGAGCGCGTCTGTGAACCGCGCTTCCTGGCGCTCGCGTGAACCATCCGACCGTTCGGCGGAGTGGAAATGCGTGAAGACGCCCTCCGGCGGATGCGCCGCGACCACCGCGCGCAGCGCCGCCACGTCACGCCAGGACACGCCGGCGCGATGCATGCCGGTATCGATCGCGAGATGCCACGGTACCGACGGCGCGAGCTGCTGCCAGCGCACAATGTCATCGGCCCGATGCAGCGCCGGGCGACAGCGAGCAGCGGCGAGTTCGGGCAGTTCGCCCGGGAGCACGGGCGAGGTGCACACCAGACGCGACTGAATGCCGCCGGCGCGCAGCGCGGTGGCCTCGGCGGGTGTCGCGACGCCGAGCGCCCACACCGTCTCGCCCAGCGACGTGAGCGCGTGGGCAATCGCCGGCGCGCCGAGGCCATACGCGTCGGCCTTGACCATGGGGAGCACGGGCACACCGGCGCGCGCGTGCAGCACGGCGACATTGTGGCGCACCGCGTCGAGATCGATCGTGCACCACGCACGCAGCTGCTCGGTGTCGTTCGACGCACCGCCGTCGCTCGACGGGTCGTATATTCCGCGCGTCATGCGCCGATGCGCTCCGGCGGCGAGGCGACCGCGCTGCGGTCACGCCGCGACATCGGCGTTCGTTCCGGATTCGACGCAAGGACGCGGCATGGACAACGATCGGCACCCCGATTCACGGCACGCCACCATGGGTGACGCGCGACGCTCGCTCGACGACGCCCTCGCGCTGATGCGTGACTTGCGGACGCGGTGCGAGTGGGATGCGGCGCAGACGCACCAATCGCTGCGGCCGTACCTCGTGGAAGAAGCCGCCGAAGTGGACGACGCCATCGCGGAGGGTGACGACGCGACGCTGCGCGACGAACTCGGTGACCTGCTGTTGCAGGTGCTGTTTCACGCGGTCGTTGCCGAAGAGCGCGGCGCGTTTGACGCGCACGATGTCGCGGGTGCGCTGGTGGCGAAGATGCGCGCGCGACACCCGCACCTGTACGGCGATGGCGTGAAGCGCAACTGGGAGTCGATGAAGGCGAACACGCGCCGCCACATCGACGACGGACTGGCGTCGGGGCTGCCGGCGCTGCATCGCGCGCATCGGTTGCAGGACCGTGCCGCCGGCCTTGGCTTCGATTGGCCGGACGCACACGGCCCGCTCGCGAAGGTCCGCGAGGAGATCGAGGAAGTCACGGCGCACATCGGCGAGGTCACCGATGGCGCCCCGTCGCCCGCCCTCGAGGCGGAGCTGGGCGATCTGCTCTTCGCCGTCGTGAACCTGTGCCGAAAG
Organism: Gemmatimonadaceae bacterium; assembly: GCA_025453875.1. GTDB lineage: Bacteria > Gemmatimonadota > Gemmatimonadetes > Gemmatimonadales > Gemmatimonadaceae > JAABRT01. Next base: position 6,219 of record JALOPN010000053.1, read on the forward strand.
ACGGGCGTGCACGCCGGCCTCGCGCTCGACGGCGCGAATCAGAAGTTCGTGCGTCGGGTGCGTGCGATGGAGACGCTCGCGGACGCACGTGGCCAGACGTTCCGCACGCTGTCGCTCGACGAGCAGGACGCGCTGTGGAACGCGGTGAAGACCGACGAGCGCACGCGCGCCCCCGAGACCTGACGCCGGCACGAGCGCCTCAGGGACGCAGGCGTCCCATGAGGCGCGGGAACGGAATGCACTCGCGAATGTGCTCGATGCCGCAGATCCATGCGATCGTGCGCTCGAGCCCGAGGCCGAATCCGCTGTGCACGAACGTGCCGTACTTGCGAAGATCCAGATACCAGTCGTAGGCCTCGACGGGCAATCCCTCGTGCGTGAGGCGCGCGAGCAGCTTGTCGTAATCGTCCTCGCGCTGCGAGCCGCCGATGATCTCGCCGCGTCCTTCCGGCGCGAGCAGATCGGCGCATCGCACCGTGCGCGGATCGGCCGGATTCTCCTTCATGTAGAAGGCCTTCGCTTCCTTCGGATAGTTCACCACGAACACCGGCCGCTCGTAGGTGTCCACGATGATCGCCTCGTCGGGGGCGCCGAGATCATCGCCCCATGTGATGTCGCTCCCCTTCGACTGCGCGAGCGTCACCGCTTCACTGTAGTCGAGACGCACGAACGGCTGCGACACGCAGTCGAGCTTGCTCGTGTCGCGCTCCAGCACCTTGAGCTCTTCCTGCCGACGCTCGAGGACGCGCTCGACCAGGTAGCGGACGAACGCCTCCTGCAGGTCCATGTTGTCGTCCTGATCGTACCACGCCATTTCGGGTTCGATCATCCAGAACTCGGTGAGGTGACGACGCGTCTTGCTCTTTTCGGCACGGAACGTCGGACCGAACGTGTAGATGCGCCCGAGCGCTGCGGCCAGCGCTTCCCCGTAGAGCTGTCCCGTCTGCGCGAGATAGGCCGTGCCCTCATCGAAGTACTCCGTGCCGAAGAGACCGGCCCGTTCACCGATGGCGGCGGTGAGAATGGGCGTATCACAGCGCACGAACTCGCGGGCGTAGAAGAAGTCGTGAACGGCCTGTTCGAGTTCGTGACGCACGCGCATGAGCGCGACCTGTCGCGGAGTGCGCAGCCAGAAGGTGCGATGATCGAGCAGGAAGTCGACGCCGTGCTCCTTCGGCTGGATCGGATAATCGAGCGGGCTGGCGCCCACGATCTCGAGCAACGTGACGCCCAGTTCGTGTCCGCCCGGAGCCCGCGGCTCGGCGCGTACTTCGCCGGTGAGCGCGATCGACGTTTCGAGCGTGAGCGTACCGAAGCGCTCCCACGTCTCCGCTGGCACCTGCGACTTCACGAGCACGCCCTGCAGCTGCCCGGTGCCATCACGCATCACCACGAAGGCGACCTTGCCGCTCGAGCGCACGTGCGTGACCCAACCGCGAACGGTGACGAGGGAGCCCACGTGGGCGTGCAGGTCGGCGATGCGGGCAAACGGAGGGGTCACGGCGTTCTCGACGGCAAGGGTTCAAGGGGAGCCGTGAAAGCTAGGGCCGCTCCGAGTGCAGAGGCAACGGAGCGACGACCAGCGACGCATCAAGCAGGGCGCGCACCTGGCGCTGCAGCTCCTCGGGCGCGAAGGGCTTGGTGAGGAGCGGTGCGTCAACCGCCACCGGACCGGCCGGATAGCCCGACATGAGCAGGACCGGGAGCGACGGTCGGTCGCGGCGCAACTGCTCGGCGAGTTCGAGCCCACCGAGCTCGGGCATGACGACGTCCGACAACACGAGGGCGATCGGCGCGGCGCCCGACGCGCGATCCGCGTCCGCCTCGAGCAGCGCCAGCGCCTCACGGCCGTGCTCCGCCTGATCGACCGAGTAGCCGGCTCGCAGCAGGATCTCGGCCACGAGGCGCCGTACGCCGGGCTCGTCCTCCACGACGAGGATCCGTTCGGCGCCCCCACGCACGGCCTCGGTGCTCCGCGCCGGCGTCCGCCGCGCCCCGGCCGCCGCTACGGCGGGCAACCGCACGCGCACACAGGTCCCCTCGCCCAGTGTGGACTCCACCGCGATCGCACCGCCGGCCTGCGCGATGATGCCGTAGACGGTCGACAGGCCGAGGCCCGTCCCCTTCCCCAGCGACTTCGTGGTGAAGAACGGTTCGAACATGCGTTCGCGGACTTCGTCGCTCATGCCCACGCCGTCGTCGCGCACACTGATCTCGACCACCGCGCCGCTGTACCCCTCGATGGCGCCGACCGCCGCGTCGTCAGTGAGCACACGCGTGGCCACAGTGATGCACCCGTGCCCGGCAATGGCATCGCGCGCATTGACGACCAGATTGAGCAACACCTGCGAGAGCTGCCCTGCGTCGGCCCGCACCGCGAGCGGTGCGTCCGCCAGGTCCAGACGCAGCGCGATGCGTTCATCGACGAGGCGCGCGAGCAGCGCTTGCAGGTCGGCGACGACCACGTTGACATCGAGCATGGTCGGACGGACGACCTGCTGCCGGCTGAAGGCGAGCAGCTGGGCTGTAAGCAGCGACGCGCGCTCGGCCGCACGCACGAGCTCGCCGAGATCGGCGCGAACGTCGGCCACCGGCACCGACGTGTCGGCCTGCAGCGATTCATCGGCCAGTCGCGCAAATCCGAGAATGGCGGTGAGGAGGTTGTTGAAGTCGTGTGCGATCCCACCGGCGAGCGTGCCCACGGCTTCCATCTTTTGCGCCTGCCGCAGCTGGCGCTCCAGTTCGACGCGGGCCGTGACGTCCATGACGACGCCGAGCAGTCGACTCGGCGTGCCGTCGTCGGCGCGCTGCACTTCGGCGGTCGCGTAGAGCCAGCGATCGCGTTCCCCAGCGGTCTGCAGTCGATACTGCCCGCGAAAGACGGCGTTGTGCTCCAGCGTGGCGCGCACAGCGTCGTGCAAACTCGCGCGATCGTCGTCATCGAGCATGCCGAGCAGCGCGTCGTACGTCGCCGGTGGCGACCGCCGACCGAAGAGCGCCGCGGTGCCTTCACTCCACGCGATTTCGCCGGTGGCGACATCCCAGGCCCAGATGCCCATCTGGCCCGTACCGAGCGCGACACGCAACTCCGCAGCCCGCGTCGCGAGGGCGGCCTCGGCCGCGCGTCGCTCGGTCACCTCGCGCGCGAGGTCATCGTTCGCATCGCGCAGCGCCCGTGTGCGATCGGCGACGGCGCGTTGCAGTCGCGCCTGTCGATCGAAGAGCAGGCCGGCCATGCCAACCAGCAGGACACTGATAAGCAGCTGGGCGATGCGGACGAGCCGACGTTCCCGCGCGAAGGTGGCGCCCCAGCCAGCCGGTGGGACGATCGCCAGCGTCCACGCGCCGTCGCCGGTCCGCACGGCGGCGCGTTCCGGGGCCTCGAGTGGGCCCATGGCACCGGCGATTCGGCGTCCGCTGGCATCGAGGAGCTGAATGCTCGACGCCGTTTGCGTGCCCCCGATGCCGGCGTCCTCGAGGAGCGCGGGGACGTCGAGAATGATGTTGACGAGCTCAGGGTAGCGCCCCGGCGGGCCACCGACCGGGAGCCGCACGAGCAGGCCGCTGCCGCCCTGAATCATTTCGACAGGTCCGGTGATGACCAGCTGCCCGCTGGTCACCGCCCGTCGCACGCCATCGGCGACTTCGGGGACGGGATGAGCGTACAGGTCGTACCCGAGGACGGCCTCGTTGCCCGCCAGTGGCCAGGTGGCCGTGATGCGCCCCTCATGCACGATCTGCAGCGCGCGCACGCCGTCCACGCCGGTGAGGAGCTCGGCGGCGAACCCCGGAAACTGCGCCTCGAGCGCCGCCCGGTTGCCCTGCTGGGTCTCGGCAAAGGCGCGCAAGCCGGCGAGCAGCAACACGCGTTGCGACAGTTCCCGCTCGACCGCGCGCGCGAGTTCGCTGGCCGTGGCGCGCACAGCGTCACGCTCACGCGCATCGAGGGTGCGGTCGTGCCACCGATCGACGAGCGAGGCGAGCAGCAGACAGCCGAGCGCCGTAAGCACGACGAGCGGCAGGATGCGCGAGGTGGGGCGAGCAGCGGGAGAGTCGGTCACAGCAGGCGAAGAAGACGCGGCCGGGCAGCGCCGCACACCGTGGAGTATCGGCGCGCGGGCGCCGTCGCCCAAGGGGGGGGCCCGATCCGGGCGCCACGGCGGTTACGGCCGATCGGGCAGCCGGCGTGCAGGCCGCGCTTGACATGCGACTATTCCGTTATTTAGTTGATTGCCTGCGCGCCGTCGAGACCGACGGCTACGCCCCACGCGCCGCACGCGCTCAGGCGCGCGCCGCCCAGGCCGATCGCACCGCCACCCTGCAGGGCATCCTGCCCGGTGTTCGCGTCGAACTCGGCTCGGCCCGCACCACCGATCCCATCGGCGTCTTCGGCGCCCGACTGCGTCAACGCGTCGTCACGCAGGCCGACTTCGACCCGGCCCGACTCAACCGCCCGGACGCCCTGTCGCTCACCACCGGCGCGCTGATCGTCGAGCAGCCGATCCTCGCCCCGCAGGCCATCCTCGGACGGCGCGCGGCGACCCTCGCCGCCAGCGCCGCCGACGCCATGGCGGAGCACACCATCGCGCGCAGCCAGCTCGACGCCACGCGCGCCTACTTCGGCGCCATCGTGGCCGCCGCCAGCGTGGCCGCACTCGATTCCGCGCTCGCGGCCGGACGCGCCCACGTCGCGCAAGCGGCGACCCTCGAGCGCAACGGGGTCGTGGTGCGGTCCGACGTGCTGCTCGCGCAGGTGCGGGTGGGAGAGCTTGAAGCACAGCGCGCCCGTGCCGCCGGTGACGCGATTGTCGCGCGGCTCGGCGTCGCCGTTCAGATGGGAACGCCCGCCGACACCGCCGCCGCCCTGCCCAGCGCGCTGCCGACGGCCGAGACCATTCGTGCGCTCGGCGGCGACGGTACGCCGGCGGGCGGCGCTCTCGAGGAGCGCGCCGATGTGCACGCCGCGCAACTCGGCGCGCGCGCCGCACGCGCCGACGTGCAGCGCGTGACGAGCGCGTGGCTCCCCACGGTCGGTGCCATCCTGCGCAACGACTACGCGACCGTGAGCCAGCCATTCGGCGGATCGCCGTACTGGACGGTGGGCGTCATGGCCTCCTGGCAACTCTTCCGTGGTGGCGGTGATCTCGCCGATCGACAGCGCGCGGCGGCCAACGCGCGTGTCGCCACCTCGCACGCCGATGGGGCGCGCGCGATGGCGGCACTCGAGATCACACAGACGCGAGTGGCGCGCGAGGTCGCGCTCGAACGGCTGCGCATTGCCGATCGCTCGCTGGAGCAGGCGCGTGAAGCGCTGCGTCTCGTGCAGCGCCGATACGATGGTGGCCTCGCGGCCATCACCGAACTGCTCGATGCCTCGGCCGCTCGCACCGCAGCGGACCTCGCCTCGGTTGCCGCGCGTCACGACGCGCTCGTCGCCATTGCCGCCGAACGCATCGCGCTCGGCCTCGATCTGACCCCTCTGCTCGCTCTCGACCAATGACTCGCTTCCCTGCCCCTCCGTTCGTGCGCGTTGGTGTGATGCTCGCCACCAGCGCCCTGACCCTCGCGGCGTGCGGCGGCGTGAACGATGACGCCCCCACGCCCACGCGCCCGCTCGCGTCCGCCGAAGGGATGCGCTCGGTCGCCGTGATCGACAGTGTACTCCCCGATGTCACCGAGGCGGTCGGCACGGCCACGCCACTGCTGTCGTCGACGATTTCCACCAAACTGATGGCCGCGGTCACCGACGTGCACGTGCGTGAAGGTGACGTGGTGCGAGAAGGGCAGTTGCTCGTGACGCTCGACGTGCGCGACATCGACGCCAAGGCGACACAAGCCGAAGGCAACCTGCAGAGCGCGCAGGCCATGCTCGCCGACGCCGAAGTGCAGACGGCGCGCATGCGTTCCCTCTTCGCCGATAGCGCGGCCCC
>JALOPN010000054.1 GCA_025453875.1 Gemmatimonadaceae bacterium
GTCATGCTCGTGGACACCTGATCGAGCGGAATGCCGTCGAGCAGGACGTGCATGTCATCGACCGTGTCGATGGCGACGCCCACGCGCCCGACTTCGCCGGCGGCGAGCGGGTCGCTGGAGTCGAGCCCCATCTGCGTGGGGAGGTCGAACGCGACCGAGAGGCCGGTCTGCCCCGCCTCGAGCAGCAGCTTGAAGCGCTCGTTGGTGGCCTGCGCCGTACCGAAGCCGGCGTACTGGCGCATGGTCCAGTGGCGCCCGCGATACATGTCGGGCTGCACGCCGCGCGTGTACGGGAATACGCCGGGATCGCCCAGATCGCGGGCGTAGTCGAGGGGCGCATCGGAGGGACGCGCCACGAGCGGCACCGGGATGCCGGAGGGGGAGAGACGGTCGTCGGCCATGCCGGAAAGGTACGGCGGGAGCGGCGGGAGCGGCACTTCGCTTGACACGCGCCAGGGAGCGGGCGCACCCTCCACCGCATGCACAGGTTGACGTGATGCGCTCCGATCCTGCCGCCGACGAGACGCCGCGCAGCCGATCGCTGATCATGGGAACCGTCGGCGCGACGTTCGCCGGCACGATGGTCGCGCTCGTCATCGTGCGAACCGGTGACGCAGCGCTGCTCGAGGGATACTCGCGTTCACTTCCTTCCCGGCTTCTCGCAGGCTCAGGTTGGATCCTCGGTCTGCCGCTGCTGACCTACTTCCCGATGGTCATCACCATCGACTACGTGCTCCCAGTCGAGATCGCGTTCATCGACACCGCGCTCATCTGGGCGGGCGGGACGCTGTGCGCCGTGTCGTATGTGTGGATCTGGTGCCACCACGCGACCGAGGTGACGGCACCTTCGCTTCGACGCCGCCGCCTCGTGAAGTGGGGTGGAATCGCCTGCGCGCTGCTGACTGCGCCGATCCTGGTGCCCGTTGGCGTCCTGTACCTCGCTGCACTGTCGCTCGCGCACGCCGCGGCGAAGGCACCGATACCGGAGATCACCTTCCCGGCCGGCTTTGCCGGTCAAGCCGTGCTGGCACTCCAGGTGCCCTCGGCTCCACGTCTCGAAATGGAAGACGGCACGTGGCGCTTCGAGTTCACGGACAGCGGGCGCTTGTCTTTCGGCAATCGCGGGATCGTCATTTTGCGCACACCTCGGTACTTCGAGCGCACACCGTCCGGCGCACGCGTGCCGCTCCTTCCCGCCGACAATGACGCGTGCAACGCCGCCGCTGCAGATTCCAGCGCGCCCCGCGCAGCCGCTCGCTCAGGAGTCTGTTGGACCATCGGCGCTCTGGGGCGGGGCCGTACGGATCATCAGTTCCTCGTGCTTCGCGCTCGCGAGTCCGCCGACACGACATCGCGCTGAAGGCGCGCAGCCAACGCGCTCGGGCCCACGCGTCGCACCGCGACCCGGCATGGAACGCCGGGTCGCGGTACGCCCGGACACGGTTACGGCAGAATGATGCCGTCGATCACGTGAATCACACCGTTCTTCGCCACGATGTCGGTCGCGGTGATGTTGAGCGGAGTGGCGTTGCCCAGGCCCCGAATGCGGAGCGGGCCCGTGAGCAGCGTGAGGTTGCCGCCCTGCAGCGACGGCGCGACGAGGTTGTTGGTGACCGCCGCCGCGAGCACTCGGCCGTTGATCACGTGGGCCGTGAGCACGCTCGTGAGCGTCGGATTCGACGGGAGCGGACCGAGCGCGGTGAAGGCCGCATTCGTGGGCGCGAACACCGTGATCCCCTGCCCCGCCCCGTTGCCGCGCAGCGCGTCCACGATACCGGCGGTCGCGGCGGCGTTCACCAGCGAGCTGAAGCCGCGGATGGTGGCGACATCCACCACGTCGAGGCTTTCGGTGAGGACACCGTCGATGAGGTGCACGACACCATTCGTGGCCGCGATATCCGTGGTGGTGATGCGGGCGTTGTTCACTCGGGCACCGCCCGCCAGCGTGATGCGGAGCGTGGTGCCCTCCACCGTCGTGACCGTCTGACCCTCGGTCAGGTCGGCGGCCAGGATGCGACCTGGCACGACGTGGTAGCGCAGCACCTTCGAGAGGATCGCGACATTGCCGGTCTCGAGCAGTCGGGCGAGCACATCGGCGGGCACCGCCTGGAAGGCGCTGTTCACCGGCGCGAACACCGTGAACGGCCCGGTGCCGCTCAGCGTGGCGCCAAGGTTGGCGGCCCCGATGGCCGTCACGAGCGTGCTCAGCTGCGGCGTGGCCGACGCGAGCTGCACGATGTTCTGCGTGACCGGCGCGGTCGGGAGCAGCACCGCGTCGATCACGTGGATGACGCCGTTCTTGGCCACGATGTCGGTCGTCGTGATGTTCACCGTGTTGCCAATGCCCTGCAGACGCGCCGGGCCCGTGCGGAAGCGCACGGTGCCGCCCTGCAGCGTGGTGAGCTGCTGGTTGTCGGTGAGCTGCGCGGCGAGCAGACGGCCGTTCACGACGTGGTACGTGAGCACCTGCGTGAGCGCCGGATTGGCGGGCAACGTGCCGAGCGCAGTAAACGCCGCATTGGTGGGCGCGAACACCGTGATGCCCTGTCCGGCACCGTTGCCGCGCACCGCGTTCACGAGGCCCGCGGTAGAGACCGCGCTCACGAGCGAGCTGAAGCCGCGGATGATGGCGACGTCCACGATGTCGAGGCTCTCGGTGAGCACGCCGTCGATCAGATGCACGACACCATTGCCCGTCTCGATGTCGGTGGTGGTGATGCGAGCGTTGTTGACGCGCGCGCCACCGGCGAGCGTGATGCGAAGCGTGGTGCCCTCGACGGTCGTGACCTCCTGCCCTTCGCGCAGATCGGCCGCACGCACCCGTCCCGGCACCACGTGGTAGCGCAGCACCTTCGACAGGATCTCGACGTTCCCGGTCGCGAGCAGACGCTGCAGCACATCGGCCGGCACGGCGTCAAACGCGCTGTTGACGGGCGCGAACACCGTGAACGGCCCGGTGCCGCTGAGCGTGCCGGTGAGATTGGCCGCGGTGAGCGCGGTCACCAACGTGCTGAGATTCGGCGTCGCCTGCGCGGCCGCCACGATCGTGGCCGGACGTTCGGGTTCGGTCGTGCCCTCGTCATCACCGCACGCGGCAAACAGCGTGGCGGCGATCATCATCACCGGCGCGAATCGCCGCATCACGCGCGGCGAACGAAGCGAACTGTGCATGCTGGTCGTCCCTGGATGTTGTGGTGTGCGACATGCGCACGGCGCGCATGCTCGACACGGGGACTACGCAACACATGCACTGAATGACCAGCGTATCACCGACCGAGTTCGACACCGAGCAGCCACTGTCGGCCGATCGCGCGACGTGCGAGCTGCGCTGGTGCGACCGTTGCATCGTCGGGAACCAACCACGCATCGATGGCGTTTGCGCGCGCCAGCGCGTTCAACACGCTCAACGACACGCGCGTGCGCCATGATCCGACGCGCAGGTCACGGCCGAAGGCGACATCCACTTCGTGCCACGCGGGCAGGCGATCGTTCTGAGGCGCGGTCACTGGCGCATCGGCGAGCGCGAGATCGTAGTACGCACGTCGCAGCGCCCACGCGCGCCCGAAGACGCTACGCGCCTGCAGCGATGCGCGCACACCGCCAGGGAGCGGAGCGTCGAGCGTCGCCATGAATCGCACCGGCTCGTTCCACGGAGTGCGCTGCGCGCGCTCGGCGAAACGCGACGGAAACGTGCGCGACGACCAGCCGAGGTCGACGCCGAGGGTGCCACGCCACTCCGCGAGTTCCTGCGTGACGCGCGCACCAACGCCCGCGCTGCGTCCTTCGCTGCGTCGCACGAACATGGCTTGCGGCAGGTCATGCGGCATGGCGCCGCCATCACCGAGCAGCACGCCGAAGTCGAGCGCGGGAAGCTGCGTCAGCCACTTGTGATACGCGTCCGCCTGCACCGTGAGCCCGGACGCATGACGCCACGCGACTTCGGCCGCCGCGTGATAGGACTCCGCCGGTCGGGTGGAGCCATCCACCGGCAGCCAGAAGCGCACGCCGCTGGTGACCGCCGACGCGCCGAGCGCCGGCAGCTCGAACTGCGAGACGAACTGCCGATGCACCCCACCGGCCACACGCCAGGCCAGCATGCCACGTGCCCACGGCTGTTCGGCGCGCACGGCGATGCGTGGTTCGGCGTACACGCTGGCAAAGGTGGGGACCCACGTGAGTCGCAGTCCGGCGTCGAGTTGCAGCCCGCGCGGAAGCTCCTGTCGCCAGTCCGCGAACTGCGATACGCGCCACGCGGCTTGCCGACTCTGCATGGCGCGGAAGACGCCATTGTCGAGATCCATCGCACTCGACGTGCGGGCCACTTCGGCGCCGAGCGTGAGCAGGCCGTTGTCGGTGGCCGCGATGCGCAGCACGGCGTCGAGCGCGGCCTCGCGCACGCCGTTCGATTCGACTCGATCGGCGGGGGCGATGTCGAGCAGCGTCGCGGCGGGCGAACCCGCGGGCGACTGCGCGACGACACCCGCGGCGACATTCGCCGGCGTGAACGCGGACGCGGTGAACGCCGACGCGGTGAGGGCGTGATGCGCGTGCATGAGCCGGTGATCGCTCAGGCGAAGGCGCAGCGACTGCTGCACACGCGCGGCGGGTGACGCGTCGTGACGCACCATGGCGCCGACGGTTCGCCAGCCATACGCATCACGCGTGTCGAGCAACGGTGGGCCGGCCGCCATGTCGAGCGCGCGTGCGCGCACCGTGGCGCCCACCCGATTGTGCGAGACGAAGAACGACCCCGCCAGCGACTGGAACGCGCCCAGCTCGACTCGACCCGCGCCGTGCACATCGACAAAGCGCAGGTGCGGCGTGTTCTTGTCGATCCGATAGTTCATGGCCTCCGGTGCACCGTTCACGCCGGCGGCGCGAAGCAGCAGCGGATCGATGCGAACCCACGCACATCCCACAGACTGCGACGCACGGTGAGCATGCCACGCGCTTCGCGACCAGCGACGACCGCGCGTCCCGCCGTGCGCAGACTCGCCGCGACCGGATCGATGCTCGCCGTCACGCCTTCGACGCCCGCGCCGAGCGTGTGTTCGAGATCGATCACACCAGCGGTGAAGCTCCCGTGCGCGACGCCGAAGCCGGCCTTGTGCACCGTGAGCTGGCGGATGCCGAGCGGTGCGAACGCGCCGAAGAGTCGCGCGACCGACACCGGATCGAACGATGCAGGTCTCCGAGTTGCGAGCGCTGCGCAATCCCGAGCTGCTGCGCGGCGGCTCGGAGCGGTCCCCCGAGGCGCGTGACATCTGCGAGTGAGTCGATCACGAGCGTCGAGGTCGTGATGGCGGACGGCACCGACACCGCCGCCGCCGTCACCGGCAGCACGCCCGTGACCTCGACGAGCGACAGCGTGGCCGGCACGGGTTCGAGCGCGACCCGCCAGCGGAGCGGACGCCCCGGCGGGAGCTCGACATCCTGCACGGTGGGGCGGTAGCCGATGGCGTGCACGGCCACGCGATAGCGACCGGGCAGCAGCGACGCGAAGCGGAACATGCCGCCGTCGCTCACGGCGCGCGTCGCCGCGAGGGCGTCGATCGCGACGCGGGCGCGCGTGATCGGCTCGCCACTCGTGGCGTCGTAGACCTGTCCTTCGAGCGCCGTGATCTGCGGGGCACTGCGCAGCGACGCGATCACGACGTACGTGCCAGACGAGAGCCGATAGAAATCGAGGCCGGCCTCGCGCACGATGCATCGCAACATCGCTTCGGCGGGGGCACCATCCACCTGGCAGAACACTCGCGCGGTGCCAACGGTGGAAGGATCGAAGGCGAGACTCACACCACTCGCCGCGGCGAGTCGATCGAGGGCTTCAGCCACCGGCACGCCACGCAGCGCGAGCGTGAGTCGATCACCGGGTTGGCGCAGCGAATCGGCTTGCGCGCGCAGTGGCGACCCGGTGCCGAGCAGCAGCATCGCGAGCGGACCGATCAGAGGGGCGAATGCCCGCCCTAACGCGCGACGCGAGGTCGGCGCAGGAAAGCGCCGACCTCGTGTCGACATCGCACCCAGCACACCCATCTGCTCGCTCACGGAGTACGCAACACGTACCCGTCGCGCCGACGTTCCAGCACGAGCCCCTGCATCGTCGCGATGTCGCCCAGCAGGCGATCGGCGCTCGCCTCGGGGACATAGAGCGTGATGCGTCGCGCCGCGACCGACGAATCGACCGCGTTCACGACCACATCGTAGCGGCGCGCGATCGCGGGAAGCACGGCGCCGAGCGGCTCGTCGATCGCGGCAAAGCCTCCGTCGCGCCAGGGCGCGACGCGCTCCGCAGCCACCCGCGTCGCCGGTCCTGCCGTGCGGGTACCGTGCGACACGATCGCGCGATCACCGGCCTGCAACACCGTTTCGCCGGACGCGGCGCCCGCGACCGCCACCTTGCCTTCGGCGACGTGCACGACCGTGCCGGTGCCATCGGTCTCCCACGCGTCCACGGAGAACGCGGTGCCGAGCACACGCACGCTGGCATTGTACGTCGCGACCACAAAGGGCCGTCCGTCGCGACGCACCTCGAAGTACCCGCTACCGAGCAACTGCACCTCACGCGTCGCGGCGCGGCGAAACCAGCCGCGGAACGCCGTGCGGTAGCGCAGGCGACTGTCGGCATTCAGCATGACACGCGTGCTGTCGGGAAGCATCACGGCACGCGCTTCACCACGCGGCACGACGATCTCCTGCCAGGCACCGGGCCGGGCCACCGCAATGGTGGTGACGAGCAACACCGCAGCGAGCGCCGCCATGGGTCGCGCGGCGCGTGAGGCCCACGCGCTCCGTTGCGTCGATGCGGCGGAGATTGAGCGCGGCGACCTCACGCGCTCGACGCGCGGCGCCGAGGACGACGCCGACGCGGCGAGCGCGCGCGGCTGCGCGGTGCGCACGTCGGCGGGCGTCGACGTGCCCGCCATGATGGCCGCCCACATCGCGTCGCGCTCCGATGCGGTGACCTCGGGTTGCGACCGCGCAGCGGGCAGCGCCTGCCAGAGTGTGTCGAGCGCGTCGCGCTCTGTCACCGAGTCGAGTTCCGCCGCGATGTCATCGGGCAGCCGATCGTGCTGCGGCTCCTTCATGTCTGCTCCCGCGAGCGACTCGCGTCGAAGCGTGCGCGCAGCGTCTGCAGGCCGCGCACGATGTGATTGTTGACTGTGCGAGGCGCGATGTCCATGGCCTCGGCGATCTCCTCGTGCGACAGCCCTTCGAAACGGCTCAACCGAATGGCTTCGCGCTGCCGCTCGGGCAACTCGGCCATCCACGCCTGCAGCGAGCGGCCAAGCTCGCTTTCCTCGAGGAGCGCGTCGGGGTCGGGCGGGCGCCAGTGTGGTGCGTCGTCCCACGTTTCGAGCGACCGGTCCCGATTGCGCGCATCACGCAGGCGGGTGAGCGCCTCGTTGCGCACGGTGCGAAAGAGCCAGGCGCGGATGGAGCGCTCCGGGTCGAGCACATCGCGCTGCTCCCAGAGGCGAATGAACGCCACCTGCACGATGTCGCGCGCCTGCGCCGCGTCCCCCACGAGACGGCGTCCCCACGCCACCAACGGCTCGTGGAGGGCGTCGAAGACCGCTTCGAGCGCGGCGTGGTCGGACGCCCGCAGGCGCCGGGTCCACTCCGGATAGCAGTCGAGGGCAGGTTCGTGGGCGGTCATCATCAGTGGGTGTACGCCGCAATGAACGCCGATGACCAGTGGCCGGGATCCGCACGCCCCGCGCCGACGCGCCCGGAGTGTGACGCCGGTCGCTGGCGCCTGAGGCCGAGGGACGCAGGATTGCAGGGACTGCGGCACCCGGCCGCGTTGTCGAGCCCTGACCCGGAGGATCCCATGGCCCAGGCCCAGTTCCAGGTGGCGAGCTACAACTACTACCACTGGTCGTCGCGATCGCGCGGCAAGGTCAACCTCAACCTGACGGGCACGGGCGGTGAGACGTGCGCGGTGTGGTTCACCGAAGACCCGGCGGCCACGCTGCCCGATGCGGCGCAGCTCGCGCCGAACTACTACTCGTTCTACTACCACCTGCATCAGCTGCCCACGCTGATCGACATGCTGCGCAACGAGGGGCCGGTGTACGTGTACTTCAACGACGACAACGGGTGGCCCAACTCGCGCATCTCGACGAGCAACGAGCCGGTGGGCGAGGGGGAGGTGTCGGGCGCACCCTGACGAATGCGTGGTGCGTTGCGCGACGGGACGTGCGCTGCCCCGCACAGTAGCTTGGGGCATGCGCGCGCCCCGACCGCTTCAGACGCAGGAGATTCTCGACGCACGGACCGCCATCGTACGCGGCGCGGCCGACCGTGAGTCGCGACTGTTCGCGCTGCGCGGACGACCGGTGCGCCGTGCGCGAGTCGCGCGCGAGTGGCACGAGCTGCTGTTGTTCGTGCGCGCGCATCCGTACGCACCGCACGTGGCGGCATGGGCCGACGATACGCTCGCCGAGTTGATTGACGGACTCGATGATGCCCTGCGCGATGCGCTCGCGAACAGCGGCATCGCGACCACGCCCACGCGCAGCACGTTCAGCTGGCCGCTCGTGCAGGCGCTCTCGCGTGCGGAGGACGGAACGCTCGTGCAGCTCGACGCCCTCGAGGCCCAACCCGGTGTGCTGTTCGAGACGATGCGGCCGCTGCTCGCACCGGTGGCGCGCGAGACGCCCGATCTCCTCCCCGACGCACACGTGGATACCGTGCTGCGTACGACGTTCGGAGACGACCGTCGCACGTGGCTCGCACACCTCGTGCGCGCCCTGCAGGCCGCACCGCTCGGCACGGCGTGGCGCACGTACGTGTGGATGCAGCTGGCGGCCACCGTGTGCGTGCAGGGGCGCGCGGCCGGTCTCAGCTTCGCCCGGGCGCCACAGACGACACCGGTGCTGGTGCCGCATGGCCCGAAACGCGACGCCGATGTGCAGGCGGCCTGCGCGGCGGGGCCTCCCGCCACGGTACCGCTCACAGCGCGACAGCGCACGGGTCTGCAACAGTCGATGCGCCTGGTGCTCGCGTCGCTGCAGCGCGAGACCGATCCGGTCACCCACGCCGAGACGGTGACGTTGCACGACATGGGACGTGGTGTGCGCATTGCGCTGGTGCCGCTCGCGCCGGCCGTGCGCCTGCCATTCGACAGCTACGTGGGGTTCATGGCGTTTCGCAACGGTGTGCCGCTCGCGTACGGGGGCGCGTGGATCTACCCCGGGCGTTCGAAGGTGGGGATCAACGTGTTTCCGGCCATGCGCGGCGGCGAATCGGCGTGGTTCTTCACGCAGCTGCTGCGACTCTATCACCACCGCTTCGACGTGCGCGTGTTCGAAGCCGAGAACTACCAGCTGGGGCTCGGCAACGCCGAGGGGCTGCGCTCGGGAGCCTACTGGTTCTACTATCGACTTGGTTTCGTGCCGACCGACGCGCGCCTCGCGCGTGTCGCGGCGCGCGAGTTCGCGCGGTTGCAGGCGTCCCGTGCGTACACGGTGCCGCGCGCGCTGCTGCGCGAGTTGGTGGCGGATGGGCTCGAGCTCACGATTGCGCCCGAGCCGATCGCGCCCACCGATACCGGCGCGCTCACGTTGGCGGTGCAGCAGCACATCGCCGCGCGATACGGCGGCGACGTGCCGGCGGCAACGCGCGCCGCGCTGCATCGTGTCGGTGCGTTGCTGCCCGCTCGTGCCTCCCGCACGTCACCCGGCTCGGCTGCGACGGCCTGGTACACCGCACTCGACGCGATCCCGGATCTCGAGCGGTGGACGCTACGCGAACGGCGCGCCCTCGTCTCGTTGCTCGAGACCAAGGACGCGCCGGATGAACAGCGTCATCAGCGCCTGTTGCGCCACCATACGCGCCTGCTCGACGCGTGGCGCGCGCTCAGCAAGGCACGCTGACCGCAACGCGCTTCAGCCGTCGCTCGCGACGCCCGCCATGTCTTCACGACGACGACGCGGCGTGCCGTCCTCGTTCATGGGCTGGAACTCGGACACCGTCTCCACTTCGTCCTTGCTGCCGATGTAGAGCGGCGTGCGCTGATGCAGTTCGGTGGGCTCGACGTCGAGGATACGGCGGTGGCCGTCGGTGGCCAGACCACCGGCCTGCTCCACGATGAACGCGAGCGGATTCGCTTCGTACAGCAGCCGCAGCTTGCCGCGCGGCGAGCGCGCGTTGCTGGGATAGGCGAACACGCCGCCACCGAGCAGGTTGCGGTGGAAGTCGGCCACGAGCGAGCCCACGTACCGCACGTTGAGCGATTTGCGCACACCGTCGAGGCCACGGTAGCGACGCATGAGCGCGCGCGTGTGCTCGGGCCAGTCCTGCTCGTACGCATCGTTCACCGACAGATAGCGTCCCGTGTTCGGGATGCGAATGTGCGGGTGCGAGAGCAGGAACTCGCCGATGGACGGGTCGAGCGTGAAGCCGTGCGCGCCCTGCCCCGTGGTGTACACGAGCATGGTGCTCGAGCCGTAGATGATGTAGCCCGCCGCGACCTGCCGCCGACCGGGCTGCAGCATGTCTTCCATCTCGCCACGCGGCCCGCGCGTGATCTTCTTGTAGACCGAGAAGATCGTACCGACCGGCACATTCACGTCGATGTTGCTCGAACCGTCGAGCGGATCGAAGAGCATGACGTACTTGCCGGTCTTGAAGCCGTCGGGGATCTGGATGATGCCCGGCTCCTCTTCCGACGCCATGGCACAGAGCCGTCCGCCGTGATCGAACGCCTTGACGATGATCTCGTTGGAGATGACGTCGAGCTTCTGCTGCACTTCGCCCTGCACATTTTCGGCGCCAGCCGAGCCGAGAATGTCGGCGAGTCCCGCGCTGCGAACCTTGTTGGCAATCATCTTGCCGGCAAGCGCCATGTCGTACAGGATGCCGCTCAGTTCACCGGTCGCCTCGGGGAAGTTTCGCTCTTCCTCGATGATGAACCGCTCGATGGTGACGACGGAGGTGGACGTGTGCTTGACCACGAAGGAGACCTCGCTCGGGGGTAGGGACCGGCGGACCCCGTCAACTTGACGATGCGGGGGGCGCTTCTCAAGAGCGGCGCCGTCGGTTGGCCCAACGACGACCGGAGGGCGGCTCAGGGCACGTCCACGGCCCAGCGGGCGCGCGCCGTCTCCACCTCGAGGCGCCGACCATCGGATCGGAAGATCACCGGACCGTCGCGATCCGTGCGCAGCACGTCGGCGCCGCGGTCGCGCAGGGCCCGCACCACATCGGGTGCGGGGTGGCCGTAGCGGTTGTCGGCCCCCACGGAGATCACCGCCAGCGTGGGGCGCACCGCGTCGAGGAACGACGGCGTGCTGCTCGTCCGGCTGCCGTGGTGTCCGACCTTGAGCACCGTGGCGCCGAGACTCGCGCCCCACCGCTCCAGCAGCCACGCCTCCTGCGCCGCCTCGGCGTCGCCCGTGAGGAGGAAGCGCACCCGACCATGTTCGACGAGCAGAATGGTGCTGGCGTCGTTCGCGCTGCGCTGGGCGACCGTCCAGGCCGAATCGGGACCGAGCACGCGCAGCAGCACGCCGTCGATGCGCAGCGAATCGCTCACGCGCGCTCGACGCCACGGAATGTCGTGCACCTCGGCCCGCCGCAGCGCGTCGCGATACACATCGCTCCCGTGCACAAAACCGGGGTCCCACCACAGCTGCGGGCGCAATGCCGACAGCACGCTCGGTGCACCGCCCACATGATCGGCATCGGGGTGCGTGAGCACGAACAGGGCGACGTCGCCGCCGCGCCGACGCAGCCACGGGACGACGACGCGTCGTCCGGCATCACCTCCGCGCCAGACGCGCCCGGCGTCGATGAGAACCCAGCGGCCACGCGGGGTCCGGATCGCGAGGGCGTCGCCCTGCCCCACGTCGAGCACGTGCAGTTCGGCGCGCCCCGGACCGCGCGCGACGAGGGGCCACCAGAGGGCGATCACCATGGCGGCGCCACCGGCAAGCACGGGTGGCCAGGGGCGACGTGCGGCGGTGGCGAGCACGAGCGAGGCAGCGGCGACACCAAGACACACGGCGCTCACCAGGTCCGGCGCGACGGCGATGGCCGCAAACGGCACGCGACCACCTACGGCGGCCACGAAATCGAGCGCCACGATGGGCCCAACGGCGGCGTCAGCGACCCACGGGGCCAGCGCTGCGAACGGCCCGCCCACCAGGTCGAGCACCAGCGCGAGGAAGAGCGTGGGCTGCAGCAGCGTCACCGCTGGCGCTGCGAACAGATTGGTGAGCGGAGCGACCAGACTCACGCGCCCGAAGGTCCAGGCGATGAGCGGTGCGCTCACGAGCGACGCGATGACGCCCACGAGCATCTCCTGCGTGAGCGTGAGGCGCCACCCTCGCAGTCGCGGACCGATCAGCCGTATGCGCCGGGCGATGCGTCTGCACGTGCACATCACCCGCTGCGACCACGGCGCATCACGCCCGCACTCGGGGCGCCTCGGCATCACGAGCGGGACGGTCCGCCAACGACGCAACAGCGTACGCGCTGCGACGAGGCCGGCCATGCCGCTGGCGGACAGCTGCCAGCCAAGATCGGCGATCACGGTGGGCTGCACCGTGGGAAGCGCGACACCGAGCGCGAGGGCCGTCCACGAATGCACCGGCCGTCCGAGGCGTGTGCTCAGGGTGACCGTGAACAGCATCATCGCCGCGCGCACCGCGGGGGCGGGCCAGCCGAGCAGCAGAACGTAACTCACCACACCGATCACGGCGATGGCATCGCCGATGGATCGACGCACGCGAAGCGCGGCCCCCAGCGTGCGCAACGCCGTGGCGATGATGGCCACGTGCAGTCCGGACACGGAGAGCAGATGCACAAGTCCCGCGTCGGCGTAGCGATCGCGCACGGTGTGATCGATGCCGGTCTGATCGGCCACGAGCAACGCGCGCACGAGCGGCGCCCGCGCACCGAAGAGCGTGTCGATGCGCGCGCCGCTCGTGGCGCGCCAGGCGTGCACACGATCGACCGCGCCGCGCGGGGTGAGTTCCGCGGCGTCGAGGCGAACACCACGTGCAGCGGGGAGCCGCCGCGCCGTGATGTGCACCCACGCGCCGGCCGGTGCACTGCCGCGTTCGACGGCGATGGTGACGGGGACGCGGCAGGTGCGCACCGAGGCCGTGTGCGCCGTCGCAACGCGCGCGTCGCCGCGCACCCACGCGCCCGGTGAGGCGGGCGCATCGAGTCGCACGAGATCGGGGGCCTCGCTCGCGAGCAACGCGGCACGACACGCCGCCTCGTGTCGCCAGGCGGCGTCGCCCACCAGCAGGCCGGCCACACCAAGCACGACCGCAGCGACGCTGGTGATGGACGATCCGTGCGATCGCGCGTCGAGGCGCCGCCCGACACATCGCGCGAGCCACACCGCGAGCACGAGCGCGGCTGCCCACAGCACCAACCCGAGTGGCCCGGACAACGATGCCTCGCCGCCGCGCGCGGACGCGTGTCGCAGCGCCGCCGCGAGCAGGCCGAGCAGCCATCCGGTGACGAGGGGCACGAGCGCGGGCACACGCACATGGTGCGTCCGTGTACCACAGCGCGTGTCACCACATTCACGCGCGCATCATCGCCTTCATGCCAGGGCGATGGCGCGCGGGGCCTGCCCTACCCCGCCATGGGGAGTGTGCGACGGGCCGGCTTCTCGTCGGTCACGAAGGCGCCGGTGAACGTGCTGCCCGTCGTGCCCGTCAGTTCGACAGTGTGATACGTGTTGATGAGCGAGGCATCACCCGGCACGAGCACCGTCTTCCAATCGCGCGTGCGCCCCATGAGCAGCTGACCGTCGCGCGCGAGTCGCTCGATGAGCACATGTACGCGACTGCCGAGGCTCGCGAGATTCTGCTCACGCGCCTGCGCGCGCACGAGTTGCACCAGTCGCTGCAGGCGCGCGCTCGACACGTCTGCGGGAATCATCTCCTCGGCGGGCAGGCGCGTGGCCGGCGTACCTTCGCGGGGCGAGAAGATGAACGTGAACGCGTCGGAGAAGCCGGCCTCGACCACCGCCGACATCGTCTCCTCGAAGTCCTCATCGGTCTCGCCGGGGAAACCCACGATGATGTCGGTGGTGAGCACGAGGTCGGGCATGGCGGCGCGCAGTCGCGCGACACACGCGAGAAACTCCTCGCGCGAATAGCGACGCAGCATGCGCTTGAGCACACGGCTCGATCCGCTCTGCATGGGCAGATGCAGGTGTTCGCACACCGCCTCGACTTCGGCGTGCGCGGCAATCACGCGTTCGCTGAAATCGTTGGGGTGCGGACTCGTGTAGCGCAGTCGCTTGACGCCATCCACGGCGCCCACCGCGCGCAGCAGGTCGGCGAAGTCGTGCGTGCCGTCGTTGTACGAGTTGACGGTCTGGCCGAGCAGCACGATTTCCGTGGTGCCCGTCTCCACGATCTGTCGCACTTCGCGCACGACGTCGTCGAGCTTGCGCGAACGCTCGGGGCCGCGCGTGTGCGGCACGATGCAATACGTGCAGCGGTAGTCGCAGCCGCGCTGCACGGGGATCCACGCCTTCACCGGATCGGCGCGCCGCGGCACAACGTCCTCGTAGTGCTCTTCGAGGTCGAACGTGGTGAAGATGCCGCGTTCGCCATTGCGCGCGCCATCGAGCAGCTGCGGCAGGGCCCGATAGCCATCAGGACCCACGACCAGTGACACGTGGCGGGCCTTCTCAAGCAAGCGCGGACCGAGGCGCTGCGCCATGCACCCGGTGACCCCGACGATCGTGTCGGCCTTCATGTAGCGCCGCAGTTCGCCGAGCCGCCCAATCACGCGCTGCTCGGCGTGATCGCGAATGGCGCACGTGTTCACGAGAATCACGTCGGCGCCGTCAGGCGCGTCCACCGCCTCGTACCCCTGCGCGGCGAGCGTGCCGTGCATGAGCTCCGAGTCGGCCACGTTCATCTGGCAGCCGTACGTTTCGATGTACACCGTGGGGCGCGGGGCGCTGGACATCCCGGAATGATAGCCGACACCGGGACTCGGCTTCAATGCATGTTGCCCCCGCCGCGCCTCGCTACTCGGCCGGCCTCGCCTGCCCCTGGGCTTCGCGGATGGCGGCCACCAGCGTGGCGGTGGTGAACGGCTTGGCCACCAGGACCGCGTCTTCCGCCAGCAGCGCGGCCTCGCTGAACGCGTCCCCGGTGTAGCCGGACATGTACACGACGGGGCGCATGTCACCAACAGCGCGACGGCGGGCGATCAGCGCCGGGCCCGAGACGCCTGGCATGACGACGTCGGTCACGATCAGTTCCACCGCCGGCGCCAGCGAGTCGAGGGCTCGCTCGGCGTCCTCGGCCGTGGCGGCGGTGACCACGTTCGCTCCGGCGCGCTGCAGCAGGCGTTCGGCCGTGCGCAGCACGAGCGCGTCGTCGTCGACGAGCAGCACGCGAAGCCCGTCGAGGGAGGGCCGCGTTCCGGACAGCGCCGGTGGTGCGTCCGCCGTGACGGGTGACACCCCCATCCA
>JALOPN010000055.1 GCA_025453875.1 Gemmatimonadaceae bacterium
CACCGCACCGCTCGGCTTCGTGGCCGTCGAGGCTGGCTGGACGGTCACCGAAGTGGGGCGTCAACCGTGGATCATCCAGGGCGTGATGCGCACGTCGGAGGCGGTCACCCCCATGCCGGGGCTCGTCGTGCCCTTCCTCGGCTTCACGCTGCTGTACCTCGGCTTGTCGGTGGCGGTGGTGTGGCTGCTCTATCGACAGATCCTCAAGACCGGCGTGGACAACGCGTGGCGTCCCGGGATCACGCAGGAACTCCCATTGCCGGCGCGCCCGTGAGCGACGCGACGCACACGGAGCGGGTGTCGTGAACGCCGGCGAGTCGATTGTCACGCTGCCGCACGCGGTGGCGGGCGTGATGGTGCTGTCGCTCAACGCGTACGTGCTGCTCGCCGGCGCCGATTTCGGCGGCGGCGTGTGGGATCTGTTTGCGCGCGGCCCACGACGCGACGCGCAACGCAGTGCGATCGCCGACGCCATCGGGCCCATCTGGGAAGCCAATCACGTGTGGCTCATTCTCGTGGTGGTGCTGCTCTTCACGTGCTTCCCCAAGGCGTTCGCGCATCTGTCCACGGCGCTGCATGTCCCCATCACGCTCATGCTGGTGGGCATCGTGCTGCGTGGCTCGGCCTTCACGTTTCGCAGCTACGACCGCCCCGACGACACCGTGCAGCGTCGATGGGGACGTGTCTTCGCGATCGCGAGTGTGGTGACGCCGGTGCTGCTCGGCGTGTGCGTCGGGGCAGTGGCGAGCGGGGCGGTGCCGATCGTGCCGATCGACGGGACGCGCTCGTTCACCGACGTGTACCTGCGCCCGTGGTGGACACCGTTCAGCGTGTCGGTGGGCGTGCTCGCACTGGCGATCTTCGCGCACCTCGCGGCGGTATATCTCGCGTGGGAGCGGGATGAACCTGCGCTCAAGCACGACTTCCGCGTGCGCGCGCTCGCGGCGGCGGTGGCGGTGTTCGTCGCGGGCACCGTGACGATTGCCCTGGCACGCACCGAGGCACCGCTCGTCTTCGAAGGGCTCACACGCGGCACCGTCGCGCTCGGCATGCACACCGTAACGGCGGTCGCCGGACTCACGGGTGTGTGGGCCTTGTGGCGACGGCAGTGGCTGGTGGCGGTGATCGCGGCCGCGGCGCAGGCCTCGTTTCTGCTGTGGGGATGGGCGTGGTCACAATTCCCGTGGCTCGTACCGCCCTCGCATACGATCTCCGAACTCGCGGCGCCGCGCATCACGCAACAGCTCGTGCTCGGCGTGCTGGGCGTGGGGACGGTGATTCTGCTGCCGTCGTTCGTGTACCTCTTCCGCATCTTCAAGGGGCGCGGGACGGTGTTCGAGCGGATGGACTAGCGCACGCCGAGACTAGCGGCGAGCTTTAAAGCGCAGGTTGCACTCCCCCCAATGAACGAGGGTGTACGTGCGTCGTCTGCATGGAACGGCTTGCTCACGAGCGCTGGTCGGGTTGACGCGTTATCTGAGCGTCGTGTTGATCGCCGCGTTGCCGCTCGTCGCGGGCGCTCAGAAGTCCATCTTCACGGCATCTGCTGGTCCCGTATTCGGTCTTCCGCTCGGTGATCCTTCGGCACGGCCCGGCCTGCAGTTCCATCTCGGTATCGAACCACTGCGCGAGTCGCAGCGATGGAGCGGTCGCTTCGTTGCGGAAGGGATCTTCCATCCGAGCGTGATCCCGAAGTTCGAGGTCGGTGAAGAAGAGCTCGCGCAGGACCGAATTACGCGGATCATGGGTGGCGGATACGATG
The DNA here is from genome assembly GCA_025453875.1 of Gemmatimonadaceae bacterium. GTDB lineage: Bacteria > Gemmatimonadota > Gemmatimonadetes > Gemmatimonadales > Gemmatimonadaceae > JAABRT01. The sequence goes on from JALOPN010000055.1 coordinate 1,763, forward strand.
TACGCCTGCCGCTCAGACGCGCGCGGGGCGTTCATCGGCTCGCTTTGGGCGTGCGCATGTACGCCGGTTGGGGTGAGGAATCGTGGCCGTTCGTCTTGACGATGCCGCGCGTGAGTTACGAAATGCCGCTTCCGCTCGCAGACGACCGCGCGGGTGTCGAGATCGCCCTTCTATAACGCGCTCATCGGCAATCGGAGGCTCAATCCCAGGCCGACGATCGTGTTCGCACCGGTAACGATCAACTGGCGCTTCTGAGCCGCGAGCGCGCCGCTACGGTCGGTGATGGTACGCGGACCGCTGACTGGCCCATCCGATAGGCCGAACGCCATTCGCGGCGACCCGTCAGATCGATACGCGGGCGTGCACAACCCTTGCTCCCTCCCCGAGTGGGCGCGACATTCTGAGCATGCGCCCTGACCTGATCCGCGTCATTCTCGTGGACGACCACGCCATCGTGCGGGCCGGCCTCAAGGCCATCCTCGCCACGGCCAAGGACATCATGGTCGTGGGGGAGGGGAGCAACGGCAAGGACGCGCTCGCCCTCGCCGAGCGGCTCGATCCGCACGTGATCGTCATGGACCTCTCCATGCCGGAAATGGACGGCCACGCGGCCACCAAGGCGCTCGTCAAGCAGGCCGCCGAGCGCGTGGTGGAGCCGGGCACGCCGCAGACGCGGCGCGTGCTCATGCTCACCATGCACAGCGAGGACGAGCACCTCGTGGGGCTGCTCGAGTCGGGCGCCGCGGGCTACCTGCTCAAGACGGTGGCCGAGCGCGAACTGGTGGACGCGGTGCGCACCGTGGCTGCCGGCGATGTGTACGTGCAGCCGTCGGCGGCGCGCGCGCTCGCCCGCGGACTCGCTCGCAAGGAGGAGCACGCCGACGACCGCGCGCGCTTCGACAAGCTCACGGAACGCGAGCAGGTCGTGTTGAAGCTGTTCGCCGAGGGATACACGGCACCCGAGATCGGCGACCGCCTGTCGATCAGTCCCAAGACGGTGGACACGTACAAGCAGCGCATCAACGAGAAGCTGCACATCACGCACCGCACCGACTACGTGAAGCTGGCGTTGCGGTTGGGGTTGCTGGCCGACACGCAGTAGCGAACGCTAGCGGCGGCGCACCGCAGCGAGCGTGTCCGGCTTCGGTGCCGGCGGATGGTGGTGGTGCGCGCCGCCGAGCATTTCGCCCCACCCCATGCCGATGTGACGACCGGTCTGGTCGTCGTGTCGCATCACCGCGCCGCGCGTCACGGTGGGTGTTGGGAACTCGCGCGTGAAGCCCACCGCGGGCCCGCCCTGATTCTCGAGCCCCATCTCGATCGACATCGTGCGCCACGCCGAGTCGGGCATCACGAACGACGTATCGTCGCGATAGCGCCGCGCCGCGAGCATGATCTCGGTGCGCTTCTGCGCGCGCGGGACGCTGTCGTTGGCGAGGATGTCGCTGATGACGTCGTGCATGGAGTGCAGGTTGTCGAAGATGATCGCGATCTCGGGATAGCGCGCCGCGAACGTCGGGGCGATCGCGGCGGTCATGGGCATCACGCGTGGCATGTGCTCCGGTGCATCGGCGATCATGGCGCGGAACCGGTCGGTCGTGGCGCGCACGAGACGCGAACGCTCGGCGTCGTTCGTTGCCACGAGCAGCGGCTCGTAGAGCCCCACCTGCAGCCAGTGATAGGCCCAGATGAGGCCGTTGAACTTCGGGTACGCCTTCCGGAATGCGAGCGAGTACGGCATCTCCTGCATGAGCCGCATGCTCTTCGGCTTGAGACTGAACGCGAGGTCACGCCGCGCGAGATACGCCGCGAGAATGCGGCGCGTCTCGCGGTCCTTCGTGGCCTCGTCGAGGCGAACATCCGACCAGATATCGTAGACCTGCCGGTGCAGAATATGCGCCCACTCGAACATGAGCTTCGCTTCGGGCGCCACGCGTGTGTACGCGGGCATGATGGCTTCTTCGGCCAGTGGAATCTTCGGCGGCGACACGAGCAGCTGGGTCGTGAGATAGCGGAACTCCCGCTCCTCGAGACGCGGCACGGCCTTCGTCTCGGGCAGCGTCCACAGCACCTCGTACAGAATGGCGTGTCCGTAGTCGAACGCGTTGAACATCTTCGCGGCGTCGGGGAACGTGGACAGGAAGCGCCAGTTGAAGCGACCGCCCGGATAGAACTGCTCGGCGGTGGTCACCCACTGCGCGTGGGCGGGGGTCGTGAGGAGCGCGCTGCCCGCCAGCACGGCGCCGAGCCAGACGGCGCGACGACGCGCACGTGAGGTGATCATCGAAGTCATTGACATGGTGAATCTCGGGGCTCAGAAGAGGCGACGACCGAGCGACAGCGCCATCGCGCTGCCCACGGTGATGGACCACGGGGCGTCGTTCGACGTGAGCCGGCGACGCACGCCGGCATCGACCACGAAGCGCGCGGTGAGCTGATGGCGCACGCCCACGCCGGCGTGCCAGGTGACAGCGCTGCCGTCGGCGAGACCGCGTTGCGCGAGCAGTTCGGCCGCGACGAGCGTGTACTGCACGGGGAACGCGCGATCGATGGAAACCCCCGCGAGCCAGCGCGGGATCTCATTCGCTTCCGCGCCGTCAGGGGCGGCGTCGTTGGCGGCGAGTGCATCGCCCAGCGTCACCGTCGCGTTGGCGTGAACGCGCACGGGGCCAAGACCCGAGAGCGTGCGGGTGGCGATGCCGGTGACGGAGGGAATCGCGCGACCCGCGCCGAGCGGTCCGGCGGGGAGCAGCACCTCGCTGCGCACGGCGAACGCGGGGATGCGGGTTTCGACGTTGAGCTGATGAAATAGTGAGAGGTGCACGCCGCCGAGGCCGGTGAGTGCGTCGGTGCCCGCGCGTTCGAGCCGCTGCAGCGGGAAGCCCACGGAGAGGTGCGTGCGCGGCAGGATGCCGAAGGCGAGTTCGGGCTCGAGCGAGGGTTGCCAGCGGCCGCCGTGCCGCTCGAGCGAGAACGGGGCGAGTTGCAGTTCGATGGCGCGCCACTCGACGGCGGTGGCGTCCTCGATGCGCAGCGGGCGACCGCCGTCGGTGTTGAAGTAGTCGGTTTGCGCGGTGACGCGCGATGGATGGAGCACAAGCCACGTGCACGCGCCAAGCAGCGCGCACGCGAAACGCGAGCGGGACATGAAGACTCCGGACAGGTGATCACACGGGGCCCGCGCGTCCGGATGGACGACGGGTGGAGGCCGCGCCGGCGTGTGGCCGGCGATCACTCAGCGTCGCGGAGGGGGAACGTCGGGGGTGTAGGCGGGGCCGCGCGGCAGCGTGGCGCCTCGGGGGCGGCGGCAACGCCGCACGCGGCAAGCGCCGTACACGGCGCCGCATCGTCGTGCGCCGGTGCGTCCGGGGCAGGTGCGTCGGGCGCGTGATGTGCGTGCGCGTGCGCCGCGTGGGAGTGCGCGGCGTGGTCGTGGGGCCCGTTTGTCTGCGCCGTCTCCGATGTCGCGAAGTCGTCCGTCCAGTGCGCGAGGCACAAGGCACCGCCACTCGCGGCCGGCACGAGGCCGATCGCGAGCAGGAGGCCGCAGGCGCGGCGCATGGTGGAGCGGATGAGACGCGTCACAGCGTACAAGCTAGCCACGACGCCGCACGTCGCGCGACTAGGTGGGCGGCGTCAATGTGGGCGCCGGTCGCGTGACATCCGGTACGTCCAGCACCGTCTTGGGCGCGACGTACCCACGCTGCGCGCGCAGATGCTCGGCGATGCCGCGGCGACGGTCGTCGATCGTTTCGCCCCCCTCCTGCAGTGCGATGCGCGCGTCACGGAAGCGACGCCCCGAGGTCACGCAGAAGAGATCGCACAGGTCGAACTCGTGCGCGCACGCGTCCGCGCCCCGTTCGTCCACCAGCTGCTGTGTGCGCGAGAGCGTGGCGGCGCGCGCGTAGAGCTCCGTGGCCATGTCGGCGAGTCGTTCCACCACCATCTGTCGTTCGATGATGCGCTTCTTGTGGCGCATCACCGCACGCTCCGTGGCCTGCGCGAGCTCGGCCGTGTGCTGCTCCAGATAGCGCACGTGCGGTGCAAGCCGCGGGTGCAGCGTGGCCTCGAGACGCTCGTGCCGCCCGAGCACGTTCTTCACACGCCCGGTGGCATATTCGGCCACACGCTCCCAGTGCTGCAGCGGGTGCTTGAGCGCTTCGGCGAGCTCCTGCAGCTCGGCCGCCGTGCCCTGCACGCCATTGAGCCCCACGTACAGCCGCAGGATCTCGTTGGCCCCTTCGAAAATGCGATTGATGCGCGCGTCGCGCAGCCAGCGCTCGTATGGCCAGGGCTTCACGAAGCCACGGCCACCGGCGAGCTGCACGAGTTCATCGGTAGCGCGCCAGATGAGTTCACTCGCGAACACCTTCGCGATGGCCGCTTCGAGCGACGCGTCCACGTCGGTGCCGTCAAGCGCCGCGGCGAGCGCGCCCACCATGGCCTCTGACGCATACGTGTCGGCCGCGATCGTGGCGGCCTTGCGCTGCGTCACCTCGAACGACATGAGTGGCGCGCCGAACTGTGTGCGCAGCTCTGCGTAGCGCACGTATTCGTCCACCAGCAGTCGCGACGCCGCCGTGCAACCAGCCGCGAGTGAGAGACGACCCGCGTTAAGTGCGTTGACGGCGACGCGAAAGCCCTTGCCCACTTCGCCCAGCACGTGATCGTCGGGCACATACAGCCCGTCGAACACCAGTTCGGCCTGCGTGCTGCCACGAATGCCGAGCTTGCGAATGGTGCGGGCCACCGAGAAGCCGGGCATGTCCGGGCGAATGATGAACGCCGTGGGACGGCGCACCACTTCGCCGTCGCGCTCGACTGGCGTCTGCGCAAACGTCACGATCACACCGGCGCGCTGGCCGTTGCCGATCCAGTGCTTGCGTCCGTACAGCAGCCATCCCTTGCCGTCTGGCGCGCGTTCGGCGCGCGTGACGATGTTCTGCGCGTCGGAGCCCGTTTCGGGCTCGGTGAGCGCGTAGGCACCGAGCGTTTCACCACGCGCGAGCAGCGGGAGATAGCGCGCCTTCTGTTCGTCGTTGCCGAAGAGCACGATGGCCTTCGACGAGAGACCGCAGTGCACGCCGATGAGTACGGCGAGCGACGCATCGACGGCGGCGACGGCGCCAGCGACGACCGCGTAGCCCGAGGCCGAGAGTCCCTCGCCGCCGTACTCGCGCGGAATGGAGAGCCCGAGCAGTCCGGCACGGGCGAACCCCTGCACGACGGCTTCCGGAATGGCCTCCGCCTCATCGATGGCGGGCGGATCGATCACGCCGGTGTCGACGAGATGATGCAACGCATCCACGAGCCGGCGCGCGGCGGCGGCATCGTCGGGCGAACGGCGGTCCAACGAGGGGGGGAATGGGAAGAGGAGCTGCGTATGCAGCTCCCCTTCGAACAACCCCCGAACGAACGATCGGGACGAGGTCGTCACGGTGTGGCGGTTACGCTCACGCGGATGGAGGTTTGCTTGCCTTCTGGCAATCCGTTGGCGCCGAGGGCGCGCAGACGAATGATCGTCTCGCCGGTGCCGGTGCCCGTCGTCGCCGTGATGGTCAGGATGCGCGTGTTCTGATTCCATGTCGCGTTCGCCACACTGGGCGACGTCGACGTGATGAGCAGATTGCGATTGAGCACCGTGGCGCGATCGGCGTCGAGCAGCTCGAGCTGGACCTGCTTGGTGTTGCCGGGCGCGACCGCGTTGATGTTCACCGCCGAATCGTTCGGCGTTGCGAGCGCGATCGAATCGACGGGCACCTGCAGGACCGTCACACTCGCCGTACCACTGCGACCTTCCGACGACGCGGTGATGGTGACCGTGCCGGGCGATACGGCCGTGACCACGCCGTTCGCGACGGTCGCCACGCTGGGATTGCTCGTGAGCCACGTGACCGCGCGATCCGTCACTTCAGTACCAATCGAGTCCTCGACCGTGACCAGCAGGGTCGTCGTCTTGCCCTGGATCACGCTCGCCTGCGTGGGCGCGAGCTCCACCGAGCCCACCGGAATGCGCGTCACCGTGAACTGCACGGTATCGATCGCCGCATCGACCTGCGCGGTGATACGCACCGTGCCGAGCGAGATCCCGGTCACACTGCCGTTGGCGCTCACCGTGGCGACGGTCGGGTTGAGCGGCGTCCACGTGACGACGCGACCGGTGACCGTCTGGTTGAGCGAGTCGAGCAGCTGCGCGCTGAGCTGACGCGGCACGCCGAGTCGCAGGAAGCCGGTACGCGGCGTGATGACTACGGTCTTCACCTGACGCTCGGTGACCGTCACGTCCATGCTGCCGTTGATGGCCGGATTGTCGGGCGACGCGGCCGTGATGCGCGTGGTGCCGACGCGAAGACCGCGCACCACACCATTCGTGCTGTTCACGCTCGCCGTGATCGTGCTGCTGCTCGTCCAGTTGATCGTGCGACCGAGCGACGGCAGCACGTTGCCGGCGGTGTCGCGCAGTGTGAGCTCGGGGACGAACTCTTCGTTGATCTGGATGCTGCGCGTGGCCGGCGCGAGCGAGATCGAGCCGATGGGCACTTCCGTGACCGTGACCGTCGCGCTGCCCGTGATCTGATTGGCCGTCGCGCTGATGACCGCTGTGCCGACCGCGAGCGCCGTCACCTGACCGGTGGACGACACGCTCGCGATGGCCGAGTTGCTGGAGCGCCACTCGAGCGACAAGCCGGTGATCGGTGTGCCGGCCGAGTTGCGCGGTACGGCCGAGAACTGCCGCACATTGCCACGGCGCAGCGTGATCGGCGACGGCGTGACGAGGATGTTGTCGGGCACTTCGGGGACGACGGTGACCGCCGCTTCGCCGCGGGCACCGTCCGCCTCACCGGCGATGGTGACCTGACCCGGCGAGACGCCGATCACGAGGCCGTCGTTGGTGACGGTGGCGATCGCGTTGTTGGACGACGAGAAGCGAATGTTCTTGTCGCCGATCGAGTTGCCGTTCTTGTCGAAGGCGGTGCCCACCACGCGCACGCTCGAGTTGACGGCCACCTGCAGGTTGTTCGGCGCGAGCGAAATGGATTCCGCATCGCGCGTACGCACGATCCAGTCGCGGCAGCCGGTGACCGGCAGCAGCGTCGCGGCAAGGGCAAGCGCGGCGAAACGGCGCACGACCAACGGCGAGAGATTTGGCATGACCCGCATGCAGGTCCGTCCTGGCGGCTAAGAGGAAGGGAACAACGGTCAGCCCCGCTCCACCAGATGGGGGACGGGTACACAGTCAGGGACGCACGGCACCGGGAGCGGGTAACCGTCACGCCACGGGAACAACCTGTGACAGGGACGCCCTCCGTGTCTACCCGGGAACGCCCCTTCGATACCTACCCGATGGCGACGCGCAGGTTCACACGGCTCGACGGGTGCGGGGACTGTGACGCGCGCCGCGACCATGCGAGCTTACACGCCGTGTTCGCCTTCGACGATCCGCTCGCGCCCCCCTCGCCCGTCGCCGCTCGACGCTTCTGGCGCATCGCGCTCGGTTGGTGGCTGCTCGATGCGCTCACCCGTGCGCTGCTGGCGTGGCTCGTCCCGCTGTTGCCCGACGAGATGTACTACTGGGAGTGGACGCGTCGGCTGGAGGGGGGCTACTACGACCATCCGCCGGGGATCGCGCTGCTGCTCTCGCTCGGGGTGCAGCTGGCGGGCGACACGGCGCTGGGCGTCCGGCTGGGGCCCTGGGTGGCCGGCGGCGTGGCCCATGGCGCGCTGATCGCACTCGCCGCCGAACTCGGGGGGCCGCGCGCGGCCGCGCGGGCGGGGCTGCTCATGTTCGTGCTGCCGCTCGCCACGCTGGGGCTCGTGCTGGCCACGCCCGACGCGCCGATGCTCGCCGCGCTGGCATTGGGCGCGCTCTGCCTCGCCAAGGCGCTGGGGGCAACCCCGCGCACCTGGTCCTCGCTGGGCTGGTGGACGCTGACCGGCGCCGCCGCCGGCGCCGCCACCGTGTCCAAGTACTCCGGCGTGCTCTTCCCGGTGGCGGTGACGGTGGCCTGTCTGCTGCACCCGGCGCTGCGGCGTCGCCTGCGGGAGCCCGGACCGTGGGTCGCGGCGCTCGTCGCGGCCGGTCTCTTCGCGCCGGTGATCGTGTGGAACTGGTTCTACGAATGGGTGTCGTTCCGCTTCCAGCTCTCACACGGATTCACCGCGGCGCGCGGCTCGCCGCTGACGCGCGAACTCGAGTTGCTCGGTGGACAGCTCGGTCTGGCCTCGCCGATTCTCTTTGTGCTCTTCGCGATGGCGGTCTGGGCCGCGCTGCACCAGGGATGGCTGGTGCGGAAGCGCCTGGCCCCGAACGACCCGCTCGCTCGGCGCTTCGCGCTGGGCGTGGTGGCGACGTTGCCGCTGCTCCTGTTTGCGGTCAGTGCGTGGCGTCGCAACGTGGAGCCCAACTGGCCCGCCCCCATCTATCCCGCGGCGGTTGCGCTGCTGGCGGCGACGTCGGCACGCTGGGCGTTCGGGCGGTGGTATCGAGCCGGCGTGGCGCTCGCGGCCGTGTTGCTGCTCGTGGTGGGCGTGCAGGCGTGGCGTCCGGTGTTGCCGCTCGCACCGCGTCGCGATCCGATCGCTCGCGCGCACGGATGGCCCACGCTCGCCGCTGCCGTCGAGACGGCACGCCGCGATCCGTTTCTCGATGGCAGTGTGGACGTGTGGGTCGCGGCCAACCGGTATCAGGATGCCGCAGCACTCGCATTCCACTTGCCCGATCAACCGACGGTCTTTGCACTCAATCTCTCGTCGCGCCGCAATCAGTACGACCTGTGGGAGACCGCGCACGATCGTGTGCGACCCGGTGACGGGCTCGTCGTCGCGTTCGATGCGACGCCACACGGTGATTCGCTCGCGCATGTCGTGGGCGGCTGGTTTCGCGAGCATCGGCTGGCCGACAGTGTCGCACTGCGTCGCCCCGGCACGGCGCGCGATGACGGGATCGTCACGTGGCGTCGCGTGTGGCTGTATCGCATCGCCGTGGACATTCCGCCACTCGGCATGATGACGTGGAAGGAGGCGCCGTGACTTGGCTCGGTGTGGCCGTGGGCGGTGCGCTCGGCGCCGTGCTGCGTTACGGCGCCGGACTGGCCATGACGCGCTTGTCCGCGGGGTTTCCGTGGGGCACGCTCCTGGTGAACGTGCTTGGCTCGCTGTTGCTCGGCGTCTTCGCGCGCTGGTTGAGCGCGCCGTCGTTCGATCCCGCGTGGCGCATCGCGCTCACCGTGGGGGTGTGCGGTGGCTTCACCACGTTCAGCACGTTTTCCGCCGAAGTCATTGCGCTCTTGCAGGAAGGGCGAGTGCTGCGCGCCGCGGTCTATGTGCTGATCAGTCTGGCGCTCGGACTCACCGCGATGCTGCTGGGTCTCGCCCTCGGCGATCGTTTGCTCACGAATGCGTTGCGCACCTGACATTTCTGCTGTTTCGCCTTCACTCCGAATCTCGATATGACGGCCACCGTTCCTGCCGATCTCGATGCCTGGCTCGCTGCGCAACACGCGCGCACGATGGACGAGCTCTTTGCATTTCTGCGTATTCCCAGTGTGAGCGCGCGGTCGGAGCACCGCGCGGATTGTCGCGCCGCGGCCCAGTGGCTTGCCGATCGGCTCACGCACGCAGGGTTCACGGCCGCGCTGCACGACACGCCGGGACATCCGGTGGTGCTCGGTGAATGGCGTGGCGCAGGCCCGGATGCGCCGACGCTGCTCGTGTACGGCCACTACGACGTGCAGCCCGCGGAACCGCTCGAGCTCTGGACGTCGCCGGCGTTCGAGCCAGAGGTGCGTGATGGCCGCATCTACGCGCGCGGCAGCGTGGACGACAAGGGGCAACTGTATCTGCACGTGAAGGCACTCGAGGCACATCTCGCCGTGCGTGGCACGCTGCCCGTGAACGTGATCGTGCTCGCCGAGGGTGAAGAGGAGGTCGGAAGCGAACATCTCGAGGCGTTCCTCGAAACGCACAAGGAACGACTGCGCTGCGACGGGGTGGTCATCTCCGACAGCACGATGTTCGCCCCGGGGATTCCGAGCATCCTCTCGTCGTTGCGCGGCATGGCGTACCTGCAGATCGACGTGCAGGGTGCGTCGACCGACCTGCACTCCGGCATGTACGGCGGGGCCGTGGTGAATCCGGCCATGGCGCTGGCGCGCATTCTGGCCACCATGCACGACGACCACGGGCGCGTTGCCATCGAAGGCTTCTACGATGCCGTGCAGGCGTGGCCTGACGCCGTGCGTGCGCAGATGCGCACGCTGCCGTTTGACGAGGAGCATTTCCGCGCGGAGACGGGCGCGCCGGCGCTCGGAGGTGAAGCGGGCTACAGCGTACTGGAGCAACTGTGGACGCGTCCCACGTGCGAAGTGAACGGACTGCTGAGCGGTTACACGGGCGAAGGGGCAAAGACCGTGCTGCCCGCGGTGGCGATGGCGAAGGTCAGCTTCCGCCTCGTGCCCGATCAGGATCCCAAGGTCATCGAGCGGCTCGTGGCGGCGCATGTGGCGCGCGTGTGCCCGACAGGCGTGACGGCCACGGTGACGGCGTTGCACGGCGGGCGCCCGTGGCGCTCGGAACTCGGTGGTCCGTTGCATGATGCCGGCGTCGTTGCGCTCGAGGCGGCGTTTGGCCGCGCGCCGGTCATCACCGGTGAAGGTGGCTCGATTCCGGTGGTGGGCGACTTCGAACGTGTGCTCGGCGCGCCCGTGCTGCTCATGGGCTTCGGCCTGCCGGGCGAAAACGCGCACGCGCCCGACGAGTGGATCAGCGAGGAGAACTTCCGGCAGGGTGCACGAGCGGCGGCGACGCTCCTCGACGCGTATGCGGCGGCGCAGCGCTGAGCACACACGGTTGCGCCACGACGCACAACGGGCCCGATCTCACGATCGGGCCCGTTGTGCGTTCCGGTCAGAACTCGGCGAAGATCTCCGTGTCGTCATCATCGAACGGGATGACGGACTCGGGGTCCGGCGTGTTCGATCGCGTCGCGCTCGCCGTCGCCGTGACCGGCGCCGAGGCCGCCGACTTCTGCTTGCTGCGCGCGGGCGCCTTGCTCGCGGTGCGCGCACGCGTGGGCGTCGGACTCGCGGTGAACTCGCGCGCCACCGGCGCGCTCTGACGCACGCTGGTACGTGTACCGGCCTCAACGGTGAACTGCGAGGCCATTTCGTGCATCTCGCCGGCCTGTGCCTGCAGCTCGGCGGCGGCACTCGCCGACTCTTCCGCGTTCGCGGCCACGCGCTGCGTGAGCTGCGCAATCTGCGAGATGGCGACGGTCACCTCACCGAGTTCGGCTTCCTGCTCGCGCGCACCATCGGCGATGTTGGCCATCATGTTGCTGGCGCGCTCGACGCCCGTGCGAATCTCCTCGAGGCGACGACGCACCCCTTCGTTGAGCGCGACGCCCGCTTCGGTCTTCTGCACCGATTCCTCGATGAGGGCCGCAGTGCTGCGGGCGGCGTCGGCGGCGCGAATCGCGAGGCTGCGCACTTCGTCGGCGACGACGGCAAAGCCCTTGCCGGCATCGCCCGCTCGCGCGGCCTCGACGGCCGCGTTGAGTGCCAGGAGGTTGGTCTGGAACGCGATCTCGTCGATCGTCTTCACGATCTTGGCCGTGCTGTCCGCCGAGCGCTTGATGTCGTTCACCGCCTCCGCGAGCGCCTGCATGCGCTCGACGCCCTGGACCGTGTCGGTGCGTGCGCGTTCCATCGCGGCCCGCGCCTCGTGCGCGTCGGCGGCACTCGCCTTCGTGCGCTCGCCCACCACGGTGAGTCGGTTCGACACCTGATCGATCGCACCCGCCTGATCCGACGCGCCGGACGCGAGCTCCTGACTGCCCTCGCCGATTTCCGTGGCGGCCGAGTTCACCTGCGCCACGGCGGTGGTGAGCGACGCGAACGCTTCGCCGATGTTGGCCAGCGCGGCGTTGAGCGATTCCTTGATGGCCGCGTGGTCGCCCTTGTAGTCGCCATTGACACGCACCGAGAGATCGCGTTGCGCCACCTTGGCGAGCACGGCGCGCGCTTCGTCAACCGGCGCGTTGACGGCGTCGAGCATGCCATTCGTTCCCGTGATGACATCGGCGTAGGCGCCCTGCACACCGGCCGCCGAGCCGCGGTGCGTCAAGCTGCCCGCCTGCACCGCTTCGATCGTGCTGCTCACTTCGCCCATCACGGTGCGCAGCGCTTCGGACACACGATTCACATTGCGCGACAGGACGTCGTGCTCGGAACGTGGCGTCACGGTTGCCGACGTGAGGTCACCCACCGCGAGTCGATCGGCCGCGTGCGCGATGTCGCCGATGTAGGCCACCATGCTGCGGAACGCATCGGCGAGGGCACCGATTTCGTCCTTGCTGGTGTGATCGATGCGCTGCTCGATGCGGCCGCGCGCGATTTCCGACGCGGCGTGCGAGAGCTGCCCGAGCGCGCCAAGTACGCTGCGCAGTGTGCCGATTGCGAGCACGGCGAGGGCGACCAGCGCCACCACGAGCACGGCGGCGGAGCCGATGAGCGCCGTACGCTGCTGCGCGCGGGCGCGATCGAAGGCCGCGGCAATCGCGGCTTCGCGCGCTTCACGCCGTTCCTTGAGCGTCTGCGCCAGCGCGGCGTACTGCTCACGCATCGTCCCGCGCGACGTCATGAGGTCGAACGCTTCGTCGCCGTTGATCATGGCGAGACTGGTGGCGCGGGCGTTCAAGGCATACGTCGTGAACGTCGCCTTGAGTGAATCGATGCGACCGTCATCGACCACGACCTGATTGCTCCCCAACGTATCGGCGAGACTCGCGAACGCCGCCGCAATCGAATCGACCGTCGACGTCACAGCGGCGGCGTCGGAGGCGCCCACCGCATCGCGGAGCGCGCGCGAGTAGTCCTCGAGCGTGCGCTCGAGGCGCTGGCTGATCTGCAGCGCCGGCGAGTGTCCATCCTGAATGCGCTTCTGCTCGGCGTTGGCCGAGAGACCGAGCGTGACCACGACCGCCAGCGTCACGAGGAAACCGATCGCGGCAACGCCTGGCAGCGCGAGGATCTTGGCGCGGAGAGTGAGAGAGCGGAACATGCCGGGTACTGGGGGAGAGGTCAGTCGGGGGTGCCCGCGCGGGACACCGGATCACTGGGAGGTATCGGCCCCCGGTGCGACTGGCTTGAGTGTGGCGGGATCAGTCGACCACTGACCGCCGGCGCTTCTCCGCGTCTCCCACCGCCGGAAACGCAGACGCCCCCGCCGTCTCGAAGACGGCGGGGGCGTTGCGGACTGCGCGGCGGCGAGGGCTCAGAGCCCGTCGAGCAGCGAATCGTTGTTGGACGTGGCGGAGATGCGCTTGATGAGCCACTCCATGCCGGCCTGCGGCGGCATCTGCGCCAGGCCGCGCCGCAGCAGGTGCACCTTCTGCACCTGATCGGGGCGATAGAGCTTCTCCTCGCGACGCGTCCCGCTGACGGCGATGTCGATGGCCGGGTAGACGCGGCGATCGGCGAGGCCGCGGTCGAGCTTGATCTCGCAGTTGCCGGTGCCCTTGAACTCCTCGAAGATCACGTCGTCCATGCGCGAGCCGGT
>JALOPN010000318.1 GCA_025453875.1 Gemmatimonadaceae bacterium
GTCGTAGTCCCACTCGCAGCCGTAGTCCTTGTTGGAGTACAGCACACCGAGCCGGTTGTTGTGCGTGAGCCCACGCAGATACTCGTGCACGATGTTGTCACCCCAGCCGTTGAGCTCGTGGCTCGTTTGCGGCGGGCCGAACGGAAAGCGGAAGAACGCGTTGTACAGCGGATGATCGTTGCGCAATCGCGGGAGGGCGCCCGCTGCGCCGAACACCTTGCGCATCTCCGCTTCGAACGACGTGGCGTACAGACCGTTCACGTCATGATTGCAGTCGTCGGACACCAGCAGACCGCCCGCGTCCACGAAGCGACGCAGTCCTTCACGCTCACGTTCCGTGAAGCGCACGAGCTTGTGGCCCGTCATGAAGACGAACGGGAACGCTGCCAGCTCGGCGGAGTCCGCTGCGATCACGATCTCCTGCTCACGCACCGGCACGGTGGTGTACTGCAGCACCGTATCGAGCACGTTGGCGCACACCTTCGGATTGTAGTCCCAGTCGCCGGAGCTGTACCGCAGGCGCGCGAAATGAAACTCGCTCCGGCGAAGCGCCACACTGGGCGACGGCATCACGCCGTCGGTCCCATCGAACGAGGCGAACGGCTCGAGCGCGTCGACCACCTGTGGCAATGCCGTCAGGGCCATCGCCGCCTTACCGAGGTGACGCAACATCGAACGGCGCGTGAGGACGCGCGCGTCGGTGTCGGTCGGGTCGCTGGGGGATGAATCGCGCGGAGCGTCGGACATGCGGGCCGAGAGGAACGGAGGGATACCGCGAAGCCTAGCGTCGCGGGCGGTGGGCGCAAGCGGCGGTGCGACGCCGGGCCACGTCGCGCGGGTCTGCAGTTCATCCGCATCGATCCGCCGCTCATCCCCTCGGGTAGGTAGCGGCGTTCGACCACGGGTACGATCGCCAACATCACGCCGCCGAGTGTCGGCGGTGATCCGGACCTTTCCTCTGTTGAGGCAGTGAATGACTCCACCTCGAATCCCTCGTGCGATCGCCGGCCTGTTCGCCATCACGCTCGCTGCGTGTGGCTCCGATGCCGTCTCCCCCGACCTGGATCTGCGCGGCGAACGCACGCCCACCTGCAGCAATCCGGCGCCGCTCCTCGGCACGCGTGATCCACGCGCCCCCAACCTGCTGGTGCAGTTCAAGCCCGGGGTGGATCCGGCGGCCGAGACGGCACGCCTGGCGGCAGCGCACGGCTTTAGCGCGACCCACGTCTACCTCGAGTTCGCCGGCTTCGCCGCACCACTCTCACCGGCGGCGACCGCGGCGGTGCGCTGCGCGCCGTCGGTACAGCTCGTCGAACACGACGGCATCGTCACCACCCAGTGACGCCACGGGGACGCGCCTCCACACGGAGGCGCGTCGCTCCAGGCGGCGGCATCCAAACGTGAGGGCCCGCTCCGCTGTCCAATGCGTGGTGCGCCGCGTGGTCGTCGCCTGGCGCTCGTCATGGTGCTGACACGAGGAGAAATCTGCATGGGTGGCTTGGTAACGCTGGCACGATGTCGTGACGTTCTCCGGGTAGTCGCAGCGCTCGCGCTGGCCGCGACGGCGCTGCGCGCACAATCCGCGACGCCGGCGCTGCAATCGCACCCAGCCTACGACGGCGCGGTGCGCCTCGATCCGACCACGCGTACCCTCGAGGCTCGGTGGCGGGTCACCGTGCCGGGCGTGGTAACGGAGCAGATCGTCGTGCTGCTCAATGACAGTTTGCAGGACGTGCAGATCACCGGGGCCGACGTGCGACGCGTGACGCGTGGTACGCAGCGAGGTCTCGCGCGCTTCGAGGTTGGGCTCACACCGGCCGAGGGGGCGCGCCCGATCACACTCGAGATTCGCACGCGCGGCACACTGGAGATCAGCGACGAGGGGATCAACACCGTCCGCGCCGACTACGTGGAGTTGGGGCTGGACAGCTTCTGGTTTCCGGTGCTCGACGGTTTCCCCGACATCACCGGGACCGTCCGCCTGGTGTTGCCAACACCGCTGCAGATTGTTGCCAATGGTGACGTCTCCACACGTGGCGATACGGCGGTCATTCGCACCACGGTGCCGCTGCCTGACCTGGCGTTCGTCGCCGCACCGCAGCTCACCGCAACCCCAGCACGTGGCGCGTCTGCTGGTGGTGTGCAGGTGCGCACGCATCACACGACCGCGTCACCGGCGCTGGTGGACGCAATACGCGCGGTGGCGGTGCAATGCGCCGAGTACCTCAACGTGCGATACGGCCGCGCGCGGCCGCTGCCGCCGGTGGAGCTCGTGCTGCCCTCGCGCCTCGGCCCGGGCTACGCGCGCAAGCACTACATCGTGGTGCCCATCGGCGAGTGGCGGGGGCCGTACGATTCCGCGCGTACGCGCGCCATATCGCAGACGGGCTTCCTGTGCCACGAGCTGGCGCACTTCTGGGCCTCCGGTGCCGACGCCGCCGGTGCTGACAACTGGGTCAATGAGGGCTTTGCCGAGTTCGTCGCGGGTCGTGCCGTGCGACGCCTCGTGGGCGCGGACGCCTGGACGAACACCGTGGCGCAGTGGCGCGCCCGCGCCACCCGAGCAGGAGCCGTCTGGATCCCCGGCAGGACGTCGCGGCCCGATGCGAATGCAGCGTACGGCAGTGTCCCCTGGTTGCTCGCGCAGCTCGAGACGCGGGTCGGCGAGTCCGCGATCGATCAGTTGCTCACGCGATTCATGACCGAACCGTGGCGCACGAGCGAGGCGGTGCTGACGCTGTTCGGCGAAGTGCTGGC
>JALOPN010000319.1 GCA_025453875.1 Gemmatimonadaceae bacterium
CACCACGAGGCCGGCGCCGAGGCGCCGACGGAAGCCAAGCATCTGAGACATGGCCACAACGTGGCATCTGCTCGCGCAAAAGGCCAGCGGCACCCGCGCCACGCCACGTTTGCGACGCCTCGCGCGTTCTATCATTGTTCTGCCTGATCGACGCGCGCTCGCGCGTTCGGCCCACGGGGCGTCGCAGCCGCCCTGCCCTCCCCCATCCCTGACGGCCGCCGTTGCTGCGGGCCGTCGTGTCCGGAGTACCGCGTGAGAGCTCTTCGCTCCCTTCTGGGGCTCGGTGGTCTGCTCGTCGGCGTCCTGCCGAGCACCCCCGTGCTGGCCCAGCAAGCCTCCAGTACCGAACCCGTTACCGGCCTGCGTCAGAACGGCGCCGGCTTCCACGCCCTCACCGGGGCGCGCGTGATCACCGCGCCCGGACAGGTGCTCGAGAACGCCACCATCGTCATCCGGAATGGCGTCATTACCGCCGTCGGAGCGAACGTGGCCGCGCCCGCCGGCGCACGCGTCTGGGACCTCAAGGGGCAGACCGTGTACCCCGGGTTCATCGACGCGCACGCCGACCTCGGCCTCGACGCCGTCCCGCAGGGCGGCGACGTCGGACCGACGCACTGGAATCCGCAGGTCCGGGCGTGGTTCAGCACCACGTCGAGCCTGCGCGACGACAGCACGCGCCGCACCACGCTGCGCTCGCTCGGCTTCGGCACGGCGCTCGCCGTCCCCAAGCAGGGGATCTTCCGCGGCACGGCGTCCGTGCTCAACCTCGGCGACGTGGGCGTGCGCGAGCGCGTGCTGCGCGCCGACATTGCGCAGGCCATCGGATTCCAGCGCTCGTTCCAGCTCGGCGGCATGTATCCGAACTCGGCCATGGGCACCGTGGCGCTCATGAAGCAGACCTTCATGGATGCCGAGTGGTACATCCGCGCGCGCGCCGCCTACGAAGCGAGCGGTCGCTCGGTGCTGCCCCCGGAGACGAGCGAAGCGCTCGCCGCGCTGCAGGCCGTTGTGCAGGGACGGCAGCCCGCGCTCTTCGAGACGGGGAGTGAAGAGGAGTATCTGCGCGCGCAGAAGCTCGCGACCGAGTACAAGCTCGTCCCCTGGTTCCGCGGGAGCGGCACCGAGTATCGCATCATCGATGTGCTCAAGGGACGGACGCATCCGCTCATCCTCCCGCTCAACTTCCCCGACGCGCCCAACGTGTCGAGCCCCGAAGCCGCGCTCGGTGCGTCACTCGCGCAGATGCGCCACTGGTACGAAGCGCCGGCGAGCCCGTCGCGCCTCGCCGCGGCCGGCGTGAAGTTCGCGCTCACCACCGACGGACTCTCGTCGCTCACCCAGTTCTTCCCCAACCTGCGCGTGGCCGTCGCGCGCGGCCTCTCGGCCGACGCGGCACTCGCCGCCCTCACGACCACGCCCGCCGCGTGGCTCGGCATTGAACGCACGCACGGCACGATCGCCGTGGGCAAGATTGCAAATCTCGTGGTCGCCGACGGTGACCTGTTCACGCAGGACGCGAGCGTGCGCGATGTGTGGGTGCAGGGTACGCGCTACGGCGTCACGCGTCCGCCGCAGGTCGATCCGCGCGGCACCTGGCGCATCGCCTCCGATGACGCCGATGGCTTCCCGGCGACGCTCCGCCTCGAAGGCCCGCTCAATCGCATTCGTGGCACGATCGAGCGCGACGGTCGTCGTGCGATCAACCTCGCGAATGTGCGCGTGGTGGCCGAGACCGGTCGCCTCGAAGTGACCTTCCCCGGCGAGCAGCTGGGCTACGAAGGCACCGTCCTCATGGCCGGCTCGGTCGCCGGGGACACGGTGTTCGGCTGGACGTCGCTGCCCAATGGCACCGATCCGAAGTTCCGCGGCACGCGCACCGAGCCGTTCGAAGGGGCCGCGCGCGGCGCCGTCGCGATGCGCGTTCCGAATCTCGACCTGCCCTGGGTGCGGCCGATGATGGAGTACGGCCGCGCGAGCCTGCCGGAGCAGCCGGCCACGCTGCTCGTGAAGAACGCGACGGTGTGGACGCAGGGGCCGCAGGGTCGTCTCGAGAACGCCGACCTGCTCGTGCAGCGCGGCAAGGTTGTGCGCGTGGGCACGAATCTCTCCGCGCCCGCGGGGGCGGTGATCGTTGACGCGACCGGCAAGCACGTGACGCCGGGGCTCATCGACCCGCACACGCACACCGGTGTGAGCGCGGTCAACGAGAGCGGCTTCGCGATCGTCCCCGAAGTGCAGATGGGTGATGTGCTCACGCACAACAACATCTGGATGTATCGCCAGCTCGCCGGTGGTCTCACGATGCAGATGGTCAAGCACGGCTCGGCCAACCCGATCGGTGGCGAGAACGTGTTCGTGAAGAATCGGTGGGGGGCGCTGCCCGAGGACTACAAGCTCGAGAACGCGCCGCGCACCGTGAAGTTCGCGCTGGGCGAGAACCCCAAGCGCAGCCCGAATCGCTATCCGAACACGCGCATGGGCGTGCAGGAGATCATTCGCGATCACTTCCTCGCCGCGCGCGACTACGAGAAGGAGTGGAAGCGCTGGGAGACCGAGAAGACCGGGATCCCGCCGCGCCGCGACCTGCGCATGGAAGCGATCCTCGACATCCTGAACCAGAAGCTGCTCGTGTCGTCGCACGGCTACCGTGGCGACGAGTTCCTCGCGCTGGTGCGTCTCGCCGAGGAGTTCGGCTTCCGCGTGCAGACGCTGCAGCACGGCGTCGAGGCGTACAAGATCGCCAACGAGCTCAAGCAACGAGCTCAAGACGGCTGGCGTGGCCGCCGTCGTGTGGAGCGACTGGGGCGCGTTCAAGCTCGAGTCGTACGATGCCACGTCGTACAACGCGCGCATTCTCATGGAGGCGGGCGTGGTCACGTCGCTGCATTCGGATGACGCCGAAATCTCCACGCGCATGAACTGGGAAGCGGGCAAGCTCCTCCGGTCGGGTGTGGATGAAGTGCAGGCGCTCTCGACGGTCACCAATCAGGCCGCCAAGGCGATCGCGATCGACAACCGCGTCGGCTCGCTCGAAGCCGGCAAGGACGCCGACTTCGTGATCTGGAATGGCAACCCGCTGTCGCAGTTCACGAAGGCCGAGCAGACGTGGGTGGATGGGCGTCGGTAC
>JALOPN010000320.1 GCA_025453875.1 Gemmatimonadaceae bacterium
GGCGCCGGTGCCGGATTGCTGCTCGGCGCTATCGGTTCGGCAACCGATCCGGACGTCGGCGCCGGCGAGGGCGTTGCGATCACGCTCGGCAACGTTGCCATTGGTGCCGGCGTTGGCGCGCTGTTCGGACCGCGACGACAGGCACGCGTCCCGGTCACCTGTCGCGAGCGCTGACCGCATCAGGTGGGCGAATGCCACCGTCCGCAGTCCGACCGCTCGGCTCGGACTATACCCGCCGCAGCGCGCGAAACCCTCGCGCCGCGTAGTACGATTCGGCGCCATTGTGATACACGAACACCGTGTCGAATCGTCGATCACCGAACAGCGCGCCGCCGAGCGCACGGATGCGCGCCGGCGTCTCAATCCAGCTGGACGTCGTCGTGTCGAACGCGCCGAGCGTTTGCAGGTGGCGATACATCGCCTCGTCGAGCAGCGTCACCCCCATCGCGTCAGCGAGTTCCTCGGCGCTGTGGGCGGGCTTATTCACCTTGCGCGCGTCGAGCGCCGCCCGATCGAAGCAGCAGCTACGGCGCCCGGTGGGACTCTGCGGCGAGCAGTCCACGAACAGGAACTCGCCGGTGGCCTCGTCGCGTCCGATCACGTCCGGCTCGCCGCCGCTTGCTTCCATCGCAGCGACGGCCTGCAACGCCGCCGTGTCGCGGTGCAGCCGCGCGAGCACGTCCTCCCAGACGAGGCCTGGGTGACGGTGCGGGTGCGCCGCGAAGCGGGCGGCGAGCGTACTGAGCAGTGCGGCGGACGAAGGCATGCGTTCAAGCTAGCTCGCCGCGCGACACGAGCCTACTCCAGCACGAGCAGGCTGAACCTTGCGTTCTCCGGGAAGCCCGTGACGAACGAATGGCAGCGGACTTGCACGATGAAGTCGGCCCCCTCCGTCGTCCAGCCGCCCAGCGCGCAGGGCCCTGGTGCATCCTGTCCATGTACCGATGCGAGCGCGGTCACGCGCACATTGCTCCCAGCGAGGCCCGGGAAGCGCACTTTGTAGACGCCGCGATCCAGCCACTCGATGCGAGGCGTCAATCCGTTCGACTGCCCCTGCAGGGCAACCTCCGGTGACCAGCTCTGGCCCGGCGCCATGGTGCCGGCTTCGGCGTTGAAGGCGAAGCCCCAGCGCCGACCAGCGCGACCGGCACTCGTCACGAGCGTGGTGAAGCTGGCGTCGCTGAGGGTCGTCCCGGTGGCGTTGGTGCAGCGTGCTCCCACCTCGCCCGACGCACGATTCCACGACTCGAGCCAGCACGTGCGCTCAAGCGTGTACGGTGAGACGATCGCGACGGAGCGCGACAATCCCGGCAGCTGGAGCCCCGCGAGATAGCGCCCGGGACCCGAGCGTGTGATGCTGATGGGCCCTGTGCCGGTCGTGAAGGCGTAGCTCCCGTTCACCGCGCCCTCGAGCGTTGCGTTCCACGTGAAGCCATGGCTGCCCGCGAGGGTGTTGGCACCGATCACCGCGAGCGTGAACGCGCCTTCGCTCAGTGTACCGGAGAGATCATAGCACCGGACAAAGACGAGCAAGTCACCGGCGGGCGTGTCGTTCCATTGATTGGCACTGCAGTATCTGGGGGCGCCGCCCCAGGCCGTCGCCATCACCGTCTCCCGCCGGACGAAGGGTCGTGCCCCCTTGCCGAGCCGCTCGACGGTCACCTCGTAAAGGCCGACGGCCCGTCGCCGCACGATGATGCGGCCGCCAGCTGCGTTCAGCGTGAAGTCGGGATCGCCAAACACCGGCTCGTTGAACGTCGTCGGCCCGCCCAAGAGCGCAAAGGCGAATCGATCACTTTCGAGCGCCGGAACGACCCACAGGGTGTCCTGCCCGATGATCCCGTCGACCGTGGCACGCACGATCACCTGACCGAGCGCCACCGCCGACACCGCACCGGACAGGGGGTCAACAGTGGCGATGGCCGGAGCGGACGACGACCACGTGACAGCACGGCCGGTCAGCGTGGTTCCGCCCGCACTGCGAACGGTCGCGGTGGCCGTCACCGTCTGGCCAACGATACGTTCGCGCGCCGAGAGCGCCACGCTGACCGTCGCCACCGGAATCGGCGTGACCGTGACCGTCGCGCTTGCCGTCTGACCGCCGGCTGCCGCCGAGATCGTCGCGGCGCCGGGCGCGATGGCAGTCACGAGCCCACTGCCGTTGACCGTCGCGACGCCGCCGTCGCTCGTGGTCCACGCGGGCGCCGGCGTCGAGGCGCAGTTGCTCGCGGTGACAGTGGCAGCCAGCTGGCTGGTGCCGCCGGCTTCGACCGTCGTCGTCGACGGTGTCACCGCGATCGCGCTCACGGTGCACGTCGGTTCCGCGGGGTCGCCGCCACACGCGGCCAGCACGAGCGCCAGAATGGCGCGCGCGCCGAACACCAGACCGCAGGAGTACGAGGAAGACGCGGAACGGGAAACGCGCGAGGATGCCATGATGTCGTGGAGCACGAGGTGGACGCCATCGGGAGCGCGACGACGCGCCCCAAGGTCAAATTTGACGAGCATCATCGGGTGCGCGGCACATCGCTGCTGTGATGCACCACACATCCCTCGAACGCCCAACCCGCTCCGCCCATGCGTCGCCTGTCCCAGCTCGCACTGACCGTGGCGCTCACGGTCGCCGTCCACTCGATTCGCGCGCAGCCCGGCGCCTTTCCAACCGCGTGGGAAGGACACTGGGAAGGCACCCTCACCACCATCGCGCCCCCCGACAGCGTACGCAATCGCATTCCCGTGTCGCTGTACAT
>JALOPN010000002.1 GCA_025453875.1 Gemmatimonadaceae bacterium
ACAGCGGCTCGTGATTCACGCCCCGCTCATGCACCTCACCAAGGCTGGCATCGTGGCGCTCGGCCAGTCGCTCGGCGTGGACTACGCGCTCACCACGAGTTGCTACGATCCCTTGCCGAACGGTGCGGCGTGCGGTCGTTGCGACGCATGTCAACTGCGCCTCAAGGGCTTTGCGGAAGCGGGCGCCACCGATCCCATCGCGTACGCCACGACGAGTTCCGCGTGACGTACACGGTCAAGGAGATCTTCTACACGTTGCAGGGCGAAGGCATCAACGCCGGTCGCCCTGCCGTGTTCTGCCGCTTCAGCGGCTGCAACTTGTGGACCGGTCGCGAAGCCGATCGCGCCACCTCCACCTGTCGCTTCTGCGATACGGATTTTGTGGGCGTCGGCCCGGACGGCGGCAAGTTCGCGACGGCGGCGGCGCTCGCCGACGCGGTGCGCTCGCGCTGGCCGTCCGACGCGCCGAGCGGGGTGCGCCCGTTCGTGGTGTGCACCGGCGGCGAACCGCTGCTGCAACTTGATCGGGCCGCGATCGACGCGCTGCACGACGCCGGCTTCGAGATCGCGGTGGAGAGCAACGGCACGATCGCCGCGCCCGAGGGGATCGACTGGTTGTGCGTGAGTCCCAAGGCGCGCGCCACGCTCGTGCAGACGCGCGGCCAGGAGCTCAAGCTCGTCTATCCGCAGACGGAAGCGGAGGGCGATCCTGCACGCTTCGAGGCGCTCGACTTCGACCACCTCCTGCTGCAGCCGATGGATGGTCCGGACCGCGAGGCGAACACCGCCGCCGCGATCGCGTACTGCCTGGCGCATCCGCGGTGGCGGCTGAGTGTGCAGACACACAAGGTGATCGGGGTGCGGTAGAGCGGCGGCCAGCAAACAGCGGCGCCCGCGCCCCGACACGGCCCCCGTCAGAACGGTGTCTCGAAATACTCGACACCTCCACTGATCGAGTCACTGATCGAGTCGACGATGACGGTGCAGGCCCCCTTGTCTGATGGCGATCCTCGGCCAGACGTCGCGCCGCCCTGGACTCGATCTCATCATGACCGGGTCGCACGCGCGCCTTGCGTCGAGGCGGGCGCTCACTGGGTGTAGCCCCGATAGAACCGAACACTGCCGCTCACCGAGTCGACAACGAACCTCCATCTCGCGCCATTGCCATCATGGAACGGAGGCGTGGCAAGGTACTTGTGGGGATTGAGGCGCGCCACGCTGATGCCTGGCCACGCGCCGTCGCGCGTCGCGTTCTTTGACTGTGCCTCTGTCCCCGCTTGCCAAACCCTGATCAGTGAATCGATGTGCGAACAGACGGTGGAGTCAGTGGTGGCATGCACGCTGTCGATGGGCCACCACGCAAGCCCCAGCTCCGCTCGGCGCTCGGCGGCGACGGGCTCATCACCGTCAGCATCCTCGTCTGCGGCCAAGCTCTCAGCAGTTTCGATCACGTTTTGTTGATAGCCCTCACGACCGTGCAGACACGGGTTCGTCGCCGCGTGAGCGGCTCGCGGTTCGACCTCTCTCGCCCGTTCAGTGAGGGACGTCCCGAGGGCAGCAATACCTGCGCAGACGATCAGGGTCGCACGCATGATCCAACTCTCCTTCGAAACGAGGAATAGGCAGCGTCAAACTGCGACTTGCTTGGCACGCGCACGGCACCGGTTTGGATGCCGTTCGAGTCGTAGATCTTCTCGCGATCCGACCACGCTCCTGTTCGCCCGATCGCGATGGTGTTCGGATCGATCGCGACGACCGGCACGACGGGAGGTCTCCCCCAGTTGAGATCGGCCGCTTCCCAATCTTGAGGGGAGAGAATGCCCTTGTGCGGACCCTTTTCCGCGGTCCCGTTGCAGAGTGGTCTTCCGGGAACTGCTGGGTGCGAATGCGCCAAGAGCACCGGCGTCCATCCGAGGTTCGTGGCGACACGCGCACTGGACCCGTTGCAGATGTTCGGTGCCGTCACATCAACTTCGAACCGGTGACTCCCATCCGGCAGCCGATAGACGTATCCCGCCCACTCCACTTTGGGAACGAGCGTCTCGGTCCGCTCCATCTCCGTCTTGAGCAGTTCCCGCGTGGCCGGCAGGTCGAGCAGCGAATCGCCGGTCGGGCACGTCACCACGGGCCACGCGGTCGCGTTGGCGCTCGCGGCCTGCACCATGGCCGAGCCGCCACTGCCGACCGTCGCCCGAACCCACATGACGCCCGACTCATGGACCGGGATCGTGCAACTCGCCTGGCCGGCATGACAGCTTACCGCCGACGTTTGTGCGGCCTGTGCCCGCTGGCGCGGAACACGCGTAGCGGCATCGGGTGCGGCCCTCGTGGACGCGTCCACCATCATCGCGATCGGCGGATCGCCCACGGCCGAACGCCAGATCCACTCGTGGACCTGCAAGGCCAGCGAACCGGCGGATGCCGTGAACGTCACCAGCCCGCCCCGTTCGACCTCCGGTGGTGTCGCCGTCAGCGTGAGCTGCCCGTTGGACACGATCTCGACGCGCACAGCCTGCTGTCCGCCGGTGCCAATCACACACCGACGCCCCGTCAGACCGTTGCACGCTGGTGGCCCCGGGTACGAGGGCTGCAGGAACGGTCGACGCTTGACCGGACCGCTCCCGCGCACCACACCGGTCACGCTGAACGAATCGATGAGCCCGGGGAACGGCGCGTTGGGCGAGGGGCCGATCGCCGCGATGTTCGTCGCGCCGGTTCCGGTGAACGCCGTGTAGATCTCCCCTCCTCGATCGCCACCAATGCGTTCACCATCGGCATCGAGCGATGGATAATCGGAGCCAGCCAGATTCCAGCTCGGTGGAATGAGCGGATTGTAGATCCGCAGAATGCGCCCCACGACGGTCACGCGCACCAAGGTGCGCTGCGGGAACGAGAACACCGCAGCCGAGCTATCGCTGGCGGTCTCGGTTCCGAGTCCGACGGATACGAACTCCGACCACGGACGATCCGGCGAATAACACACCGGATCAGGACACGTCATGCCGAGGCGCGGAAGCGGCGGGACCGGGGCAGGACGCGTCAAACCCTCGCGGAGGGCATCACGCTCGGTTGGCACGGGCCGGTCGCACGCCCCGGCGATGAGCGCAATCGCGAGCACGAGGCATGCACGCTCGGCATCAAATGTGCGGGGGGGGTAGCGCGTCTCATCGAGCGAGTTTGGCGCTCGAGACTGAATGTGTTAAGATCGGCTTCGCACCGGCGGATCTCGGCCCAGCGTGCAGACGCACAAGGTGATCGGGGTGCGGTAGGCGCCTGACGGGTCGAGCCGGTCGTGTTCATCGATTCATCATGTCGCGTTCACGAAGACGTCATGCACTCTTCATCGCCTCGTGATTGCTGTAGGGCGCCCGCCGACGCACGATAGGCCGGAGCAATCGCGCACCGCACCCGCACGCGAGGAAAATGGCGATGACCCACGCAACACGTTCTGCTGACCGCCCACGCGCCCGCGTGGGTTTCGCCGCGATCGTCGCGCTGGTGGTCGCCTGTGCGGGCGCGCCCACCGCGTCACTCGACGCGCAGCAGCCACGGCCCACGCTCGCCCCCCTGCTGCCACAGGTCCCACGCGTCGTCGTGCGTCCCACGCCACCACGCGCGCCCGAGCCCCTCGGCCTGCGGCAGGACGCGGCCTCGCGCGACGTCGCGCCCAACGGCAGCATCACCGTGGGCTTCGATCGCGATCTCGTGCCGCTGCTGCCGCGTGCGCCACGCCCCACGCCGTCGGTGCGCATCGAACCGGCGCTGCCCATCGTCGTGACGTGGCGTGACGCGGCCACGCTGCGCGTGACGCCGATGGAACCGCTGACGCCGGGGCGCACCTATCGGATCATTGTGGACACACCGCTCGTCGCGCTCGACGGTGCGGCGCTCGAGTCGCCCGCCGTTGTGCGCGCCCACGTTGCACCGGTGACGCGGCGGCAGCTGCTGCCGGAACTGTATGCCGATGGCGAGTCGCTCATCGATCCGCATGGCACGCTGCGGCTGGTGATGCGCGGCGCGGTGGACAGTGCAACGTGGGCGCACGCGATCTCGGTGCGCGTCGACCGCAGTGCCGGGTGTGCAGCGGACCTCCATCGCTACACCCTCGTGCGACAGCGACTGCCGAGCGCCGACGAGTGGGTCACCGACACGTTCGAACGTCCGACGAACGGCGGTCGCCGCATTGACACACTCACCCGCGTGCTCGAGTATCGTCCCGACACACCGCTCCCCAGCGACTGCCGCGGCGTGCTCGAAGTACCCGATGCGCAGGCGGGGCTGCCAGACCGTACGGACACGACCGGCGCAACCGCGCTCGCGGTTCCGGCGGAGCGCTATCGCGTGCGCACTGCGCGACCGTTCCAGCTCGATCCGCTGGCGCCCTGCCGCAGCCTCCCCTGTGCTGTTCCAGGCGCGGTGTACGTGGGGTTCACCGTGAGCGCGCAACGCTCGGCAATGCCTCCACTGCGCGTGCAACCCGCCGGCGTGGGCTCACCACAACCGACGTCGTCATTCGGGACGCGCGCCGGCTGGATGCTGCCGACGTCTGCGCAGCCAGGGGAGCTGGTGCGCGTGCTCGCCGATACCGCCCTGCGCGACATGTTCGGTCGAACGCTCGTCGGCGAGAACGCATGGTCGGTGCGTGTGCCGGACCGTACCCCCGACGCGCGCCTGCTTGATGCGGGCCTCATCCAGCGGCCACGCCACGCGCCGGATTCGCTGGCGGTGTGGCACGTCAACACCGCAGGCATCGAACTGCGCGCCGTGCGACTTCGCGTACCAGGACTGCTCACGGGACCATCGCGACCGAGCTTTCGCGAGCCTCCGACGTGGGCGGTGATCGGAGATACCCTGCGGTTCACGTACGCGCTTTCGGCGTCGCGCAACGAGGAACGCACCTCGTTCATTGCCATCCCCGACGCGGTGCGCCGCGACCCGCGACAGCCGTGGCTGCTGGAGGTGCGTGTGCTGCGTGCCGCCTCGCGCCTCAACCTCGCGGGCACACCGTGGGCGGATTCACTGTTGCCCGCAGACCGGATGCGGGCCACTGTGCTCATCTTCAGCGATCTGGCGGTGCACGCACACCTGCTGGGCGCACCGTCGGCCGTCTTCGTGACCGATGCCCGCACCGGAGCGCCCGTGTCGGATGCGTCCGTCACGTTGCGCGACTCGCTCGATCGTGTGCTGGGCACCGCGCGCACGCAGGCGGACGGTACGACACTCCTCGCCCTCGGCACGACGGCGACCGCGTGGCGCGACATGCGGGAGCGCGCCACTGTCCTCGAGGTCACGCGCGGCGACGACACACTGCGACTGCCGGTGCAGCGGCTCGATCCGCACGTGCCACTCGCGCTCGCGGGCAGCAAGCCGGCCCCTCGATGGACGGAGAGCGTCTCCGGTGTGCCCCCGTGGAGCCGCTCACTCGCCTTTGCCGATCGCGAACTCTACCGCGCTGGTGAGCGCGTGTATTTCGGCGTCATCCGTCGCGCGTGGGACAACCGTGGGCCGCAGTCGTCCGCTGGTGACTCCGTACGCTGGACGGCCGTGACGGCGGAATTCGGTGGCGGTCTCGTGACCACGCCGTTCGACAGTGGGACCGTGCGACTCTCGGCGGCCGGCATCGCCGTCGACTCGCTGCACCTCCCGCATGATCTCGCGCCATCGCGACTGCTGCTGCAGTTCAGGCGATTCCGTGATGGCGCGTGGCGAGAGGACGCGAGCGTCCGCGCGCGCATCGCGGAGTATCGCGCGCCGGAGTTTCTCGTGCAGCTCGCGGGCACGACCGAACGCGCGGCCAACCGCATGTCGGCGCAGTTTGACATCACGTCGCGTTACCTGCACGACGCGCCCATGTCGGGCGCACACGTGCGGTGGTCGGTGACGTTCAACGAGCCGTGGACCGCGTTTCCGGCGCTGTTCGCGAACGGGTGGCAGGTCGGACGTTGGCGTGGGGGTGAAGGGGTCTCGGCACCGGCGATCGAACGGCGCGTCGAGCGCGGCGTCGATTCGCTCGATGCGCGCGGTGCCCGTCGTCTCTCTATCGACCTCACCGACGCCGCGTACAGCCAGCCCGTGTACGCCGCGCTCGACGTCACGGTCACCGACGTGACACGGCAGGAGGTCACCGCGACCACACGAGAGACGCTCCATCCCTCCGCGTTCTACCTCGCGGCGCGCCGCGATGTCGTGCCGACGGAGAGCGGCACTCCCACGACGGTCAGCGTACGTGCCGTGACCACCGATGGCGCGACCACACGCGGTGCGCGTGTGTCACTCGCACTCGTGCAGTGGCGCCGCGAGCACACGCCACTGCCGGCCACGCAACGCGTGACCACGCCGCTCGACACGATCTGGCGTCGCGCACTCGTGCTCGACGACACGCTGCACACGATCGACATCCCCGTACCGATGCAGGGCGTCTACGAACTCGTGCTCACCAGTCGTGATTCCACCGGCCAACGTGTGCTCACGTCGCTCGATGTGAGCCCATCACGTCCGCCGTTCCTCCCAACTGTGGCGACGCCATCCGCGCCGCCCGTGCTGCGTCCCCTGCAGGAAGAGGTGCCCGCAGGGACGCCCGCCGGCGTCGAGTTCGAAAGCGCGTTCGACGACGCGGAAGCGTGGCTGACCCTCGACCGCGAGGGGACGCTGTGGCAGTGGCGCGCGCGGGTCGCCCGCGGCGTACACAGGGTGTCCGTGCCAACGACCGGCGTGGCAACGCCCGGCGCGTACCTGTCCCTCCTGCTCGTGCCGCGTGGCGATCCGGCCACTCGCCATCACCCCGACGCGTCCCTCGCCGATCGCACACCCGTGGGCACGCGCTGGCAGTTTGCATCCGTCGCGTTGCGCGTGGGCGACACGCCGTCGCGTCTCACCGTGCGCACCTCGACAACACGCGCGCGCTGGGCACCCGGCGATACGGCCACGCTCGACCTCGAAGTGCGCGACGGGCTGGGCGCCACCGCGTCGGCGGAAGTGATCGTGTGGGCCGTCGATGAAGGGGTGCTCGCGCTCAGCGACTACACGATCCCCGATCCGCATCGTGTGCTCAACGGCATGCCGGTTGCGACGATGCCCGCGTTCTCCTCGCTCTGGTGGCACGGCGCGTCGCTCGCGCGCGACGAAACGCGGGCCGCCGCGCGCCGACCGTGGTTCCTGCGCACGGAGTACGACGACTTCTCCGGCAAGGCGTACTACGAGATGGCGCGTGGCGTACGAGCGTACGGGGTCGCCGGGGGCGCGCCGGCCCCCGCTCCACCGGAGGCGCGCCGTGATGTCCGCGCCACCGCGTTCTTCGTGGCGAACGTGCGGACCGATTCACTCGGTCGTGCGCGGGTGCGCGCGGCGCTGCCGCAGGGGATCACGCGATATCGCGTGATCGCGCTCGCTGTCGACACGCTCGGTCGCGCCGGGCGCGACTCCACCACGCTGCAAACGTATGCACCGCTCGTCGTGCGCGCCGCGATGCCACGCTTCGTGCGCCCGGGCGATGTGTTTCGTGCGGGTGCCGCCATCTCATCCGCTGATGGATTGTCACGTGCCCTCGATGTGTGGGCACACGCACCGGCGCTCGCGGTACGCGACAGTGTGATGCGCCTACCGCGCAGCGACGAGGCGTTGTCCGCACGCTTCCTGTGGAGCGTGCCGGACACCGCGCCGGCGCAGGTGCCAGTCACGTTCGTCGCCTCGACGCGTGAGGCGCGCGCGGCACGCAACGCCGCGGCCGAGTCGCGCGAGGCGATTTCGGCACGCGATGCCGTACGCATCACGCTTCCCGTGTCGCGTGTTGCACGTCCCTTCGTGGTGTCACACGGTGCATCCATCGATGGCATGGAGCGACGCGATCTGGAACTCCCGGCGGATGCGTCGCTCAACGACGCGACGCTCACGATCACACTTGGCACCGGGATACACGGTGCACTCGCCATTGCCGTCGAGCGTGCGCTGCAGGCGAACAGCGACGGTCTCGAACCACTGGCTGGACGCTTGCGCTGGCTGGCCTCTCGCGTGCCGACCGACAGCACCACACGGCGTGCGTTGCGACAGGAGATGGATTCGCTGATATCGCAACTGCGAACGCACGTGGATTACGGAGGGGAAGTGCACTTTTGGCCCGGGGTGCACTGGAGCACCGGCTGGCTCACCGCGTACGCCGCTCTCGCGGTGGGAGAGGCGCGCGCCGCCGGCGCCACCGTACCGACGGATCTCATCAGCTCGCTCGTGCAAGCGATCCAGAACGGCGCGATCGATACGATGAGCGTGCCCTATGGCTCGGCCAGCGCGCGCGTCGCACAGCAACAACGGGTCTGGTCGACCATGCTCGCGCGGACGATGGCGCTGCGTACACTCGGCACCGCCGACACATTGCTCGAACGGGCCGTGGTCGCCCATCGGGAGTCGCTCCGGTGGGATGATCTCGCGTGGCTTGCGGAGCTGCTGCACGACACGGGGCACCCGGTTGACGCCGCGCAGCGCCTCGCCGACGCGTGGTTTGTGATGACCCGCGGTCCTCACGGGCCGCGGTCGTTCGCCGATGCCCCGTCGAGTGACGCCGCGCTCCCGTCGGCACTGCGCGGTGAAGCACGCCTGCTGCGCGCGACTCGCCGCATCCAGCCCAACCACCCGCGCCTCGCGGAGCTCGAATCCGAAATCGCGACGCGACTCGCGGCGTCGGCCACCATGCACGACGTGGGGTGGGTGGCGGTGGCGCTCGACGCCTCGTACGACACCGCGACGACACCGACGCGCGTACGCCTCACACGCGCGGATGGATCGGAGCGCGTCGACACCCTGGTGGCTTCGACCGAGCGTACACCGAGCGGCCCGCGCGTCGGTGCACACTCTGCGGCCGCACGCGCGGCCACGGTGGGTCGTCTCTCGGTGACGGTACCCGCGGCGACGTATGCTCGCGTGGGACCACGCTCGGACAGCGCGCAACCGCTCGCATTCATCGTGCACACCGATGCGCCGTCGTACGCGGTGTTGCGCCTGCAGGCGCCGTCCCGTCCCGACGCGCGCCGGCCGGTGCGTCAGGGCTTCGACATCGAGCGACGCATCGAAAGCGTCACCGATGGCCTGCCCATCACCACGATCGAAGCGGGCATGCTCGTACGCGTCGTGCTGCGCGTGCGCACCAGCACGTGGCGTGAGTTTGTTCGCCTCGAGGATGCGCTACCCGCCGGACTCGAGCCGATCGACGGCTCGCTCAACACGACCACCCCGTTTCGTGATCTCGTGGCGGGCATGGAAGCGAGGACGCTCGCGCAGCTCGCTCCCGAGGATGCACCAGCCGGCGAGTCGTCCGAACGGTCGCGCCCGCAACCGCACTGGTTCACGCGCACCATTCGCGCGGATGGCATCAGCTTCACCGTGCGTGAACTCGGTGCCGGACTCCACACCGTGAGCTACCTCGCGCGCGCGATCACGAGCGGTCGATTCGTGCATCCGTCGGCGCTGGTGTACAGCGAACTGCTACCCGAGGTCAGCGGTCGCACCGCCGCCTCGACACTGGAGATGGTGGAGCCGACGGTGGAGGTGCCACCGTCACGCGGTGGACGGTGAACCATCGCTCACACGTCGCGCGCGTTCACCAGACTGTGATGACGCCGTACCGGGCAAACACGCCGTCGTTCGTCACGAGCGGTGCCCCCAATCGCAGTGACTGTGCGGCGAGCATGCGATCGAACGGGTCGCGATGATGCAGCGGAAACAACCCCGCCAACTGCGCATCGCGTCCAACGATGGGCAACTCGTCAAAGCCCTGCGCGTCGAGCGCGTCGGGGAGTTCGGCGAGCAGCAGTTCACCGTCAGGCAGCTTGCCGAGTCGGGTCTTGATCGCAATCTCCCAGATGCTCGCCGAGCTGACGTAGACACGCGCGGACGCCGTGATGTGCGCCCTCGCTCGCGCCGAGAGCTGGCTGTCACCAGTGAGCCACCACAGCAGTGCGTGCGTATCGAGCAGCAACACTCAGTCTGCACCCCACGCGTCGAGCTCCGCGTCGGGGAGCGGATCGTGAAAGCTCTCGGGAATGACCAACCGACCGCGCATGGCGCCAAAAGCACGCACCGGCTCTGGACGCGCGATCGGCACCAGACGCGCCACCGGTGTGTCGCCACGCGAGATCACGTACTCCGCGCCGGCCGTCGCCACCTCGCGAAGGAGACGCGAGAGATGCGTCTTCGCGTAGTGCACGGTGACCGACTCGGTCGGATCGGTGCGCTCCGACGAGCTGACCGACGGGTCGGAAGCGTTCGGCGGTTCAATCATGGTTGAAAGTTGACCAAGTCCGATGACTAAGTCAACACTCACCCCGGCCGCAGCACTCGCCCGCTCCCCTCGCGCGCACGCTCACCATCACGCAGCGCGATCATCCCGTTGACGAGCACCGCACGAATCCCGGTCGGGTACTGGAACGGCTGCGCGAACGTGGCGATGTCGTCCACCGTGGCCGCGTCGAACACGACAACATCGGCCGGTCGGCCCACGGCGAGCACACCACGGTCGGCCAGCGCCGCGCGCGCCGCCGGCCGCGCGCTCATCTTGGCCACGGCATCGGCAAGCGTGAGTGCGCGCCGTTCACGGACGTAGCGACCGAGTACGCGAGGAAAACTCCCGATGCCTCGCGGATGCGGACTGCCACGACGGGTTGGGCCATCAATCGCGAACCCGCCGCCATCGGTGCACACCATGCCGAGTGGATGCGCGAGAATGCGCTCGAGATTCGGCTCGCTCATCGCAAAGCCGACCATGCCGACATCACCGTCGTTGCTACGCAGCAACGTCACCGCCACCTCGAACGGGTCGATACCAAGCGTCGACGCGTACTGACCAAGGCGCTTCCCCTCGGCCGGTCGATCCGTCACCGCCTTCACCGATGTGATCTGCACGTTGTCCCAGCCACCGATGAGCGCGATCTTCGCCAACGTCTCGTCGCGAATGCGCGGGCGCACCGCCGCATCATCGAGCCGCGCGAAGAACGCCGCCGTTCCACCATCCCGACTCCACACCGGGAACAGACTCGTGAGTCCCGTCGCGTACGCGAGATACGGATACCGATCGAATGCGACATCGAGCCCCCGCGCCTTCGCCCCCTCGAGGCGGGTGAAGACCTGATCGAGCTTGTCCCAGTTGCGCGGCCCCTGCGTCTTGAGGTGCGAGACCTGCAACCGACAGCCTGCTCCCTCGGCCACGGCGATCGACTCGTCGATCGCATCGAGCAATCGATCATCTTCGTTGCGCATGTGTGTCGCGTACGCGAGTCCGCGCGCGCGCAGTGGCCGACACAACGCGATCAGTTCGTCGCGACTCGCAAACGCTCCGGGCGTGTA
This sequence comes from Gemmatimonadaceae bacterium, assembly GCA_025453875.1. Classification (GTDB taxonomy): domain Bacteria; phylum Gemmatimonadota; class Gemmatimonadetes; order Gemmatimonadales; family Gemmatimonadaceae; genus JAABRT01. The sequence continues at coordinate 11,329 of JALOPN010000002.1, forward strand.
CTCGAGCCCGGTGGAGGCACCGCACGCGCCCTCCGCGAGCGAGCGCTCCACGAGCGACACCATCGTGCGCAGTTCGTCGGCCGTTGCCGGCCGATCGTCGTTGCCCACCACGGCGCCTCGCACGCTGCCCAGCCCCACCATGGCCGCCACGTTGCACGCGGGGCGCAATCGATCGAGACTCTCGAGGTACGGCCCAAACGGACGCGCCGGCGAGCCGACGGCGCGTGAACTGCCATCGGCCCCGCACACGATCGTCGTGATCCCCTGTCGAATCACCGACTCGGCACGCGGATCATCGTACAGCGAGCCATCGGCGTGCGAGTGAATGTCGACAAATCCCGGCGCGACCACGAGACCGCGGGCGTCGATCTCCTCCCGCGCCGCGTCCGACAGCCGTGCACCAATCGCGGACACGCGTCCCGCCGTGATCGCCACGTCGAGCGCTCTCGCCTCGGTACCGAGGCCATCCAGCAGTTGCCCCCCGCGAATGAGCAGGTCGACGTCGCGCCGGCGCGCGTGCACCGCCGGGGCTGCCAGCACCGAAGACGGTCCAGCCATCGCCACCGACGCCGATGCCGCGGCGCCCGCCGCCACGAACTGCCGCCGCGTGATCACGTGGAACGCATCTCGCCGCGCACGCTTTGCATGATCGACGCGAGCGTGTTCCCCTGCGCAAGCCCCGCGATGCGCTGCTGCACCCGCGGATACAACGTGTCCGCTTCACCGCGGAACTTCCCGAACAGCGACTTGAGGTCGGCCCCACTCAACGATTGCCCCTGCGCGTAGTAGCGCTCGGCCACGTGACCAAGCGCGTACGTGCTCGCGAACGTGACCGCCGCACCGGCCGCCACCCCACCCGCGCCGCCGAGCATACGCCCGAGCAGTCCACCGGCGAGACCGCCGAACGTCTTGCGCACCGCCGTCTCCAACGCCTGCGCGACCACTCCCACGCCGAGCGTGGCCATGAGTGCCTTGATCTGGCCACCATCGGTGCTGGCCCCGCGGCGCTGCCCGATCGTGTGCACGAGGCGCATCTGCAGCGGGATGATCGCGAGGTTGGCGAGCTTGTCGGGCAGCAGTTCGAGCGCGGCGGTGAGCATCGCCTGATCGAGAATGAAGTCGTCGAGCGACTCGGACGCGCCGCCCGATGACGTGCCCGCGGCAGTCGCCCCCGACGCGGTGGCGGCACTCGCCCCGACCCAGGCGTCGACATCGCGCGCAGTGGACTCGGCCTCGCGTGCGAGTCCGTCGCCATCCACCCCGAGCGCCTGCGCCAACGACCGCAGGAACAGCGTCTCACGCGTGTTCACGTAGCCGTCGGCATTCGCCACGGCGAGCGCCGTGCGGTAGGCGAGCGCACGCTCCTCGTCACTCTCGAACACGCGCGCCAGACGCGTGGCCTCGATCGGTGCACTCGTCGCCGTCACCAGCAGCACCTCGTCGAGCGATACGCCGAGGCGATCGGCGACGTCAACAAGTTGGGTGCGTTCGGCCTCGTCCTGCGTTCCATCGGCGATGGCCGTGAGCGCGGCGATGCGCACCACGGCGTCGGCAGCGGCGGGGCGCATCAGCGCACCGCCGGGACGAGAACCGCGCGCTGGCCCGGTTCGACTTTCACCACACGCAGCACCGCCGTCTGCACCACGTCACTGGCCTGCAGCACCACGCGATAGTCACCCGTGGTGATCTCGCGCGGCGCGGCTCCGCCACGACCAGCGCCGAAGCCACCACCACCACCACCGCCACCACCGCCGCCACCGCCGGCCGGTGCATTGGCCAGTCGCGCTCGCACGGCTTCGGGCGTCTGCGACGAATCGGGCGCGCCGCGCGCTTCGGCCGGACGCGGATTCACACCCGCCGGAAAACCGGGGACGGCCAGCGTGGCCGCCGCACCGCCACCGCCGAAGCCACCGCCACCGAATCCGCCCGCATTCACGTTCCACTCCACGCGGTGCAAGCCCGCGCCGTTGCGGCCGTTGAAGCGTGCGATCGTGTCACCGGCCGCGTCCACGATGCTCACGCGCACCGAGCCGCTCACGTTCGACGCGAGGCGATAGCTGATCACCGCACCGGACGGCCCACCATCGCCCTTCCAGGGACGCTGCGCGCGCGGCTCCGACGGCACCGGCAGCTGTCCGTAGCGGAACGCCGGGGCCGGCGTGAAGAGATGCACCGGCTTCGCGACGGTCTCTGCCGTCATCTGCTGCAGCGGCGCGACATCGAGCACCTGGATGGAACGACCGTGCGTGCCGGCGATGAGTTCGCGATCGCGCAGATGCACCTGCAGATCATACACGGGCACCGTGGGCAGATTGCTGCCGAGTCGGAACCAGCTCGCACCGCGATCCAGCGAGGCCGAGACGCCGAGTTCCGTGCCGACGTAGAGCAGGTTCGGATTGACCGGATCCTCGCGCACGACGTACACGCTGTTCGGTCGATCGCGCGGAATCCCCGCCGCGATCGACGTGAACGTGCGCCCGTAGTCGGTGCTCATGAACAGGTACGGCGTGAAGTCGTTGTCACGATGTCCGTCGAAGGACACGTACACCGTGCCTTCGGCATGGCGTGACGGTTCGACGCGACTCACGTACGTGCCCTTCGGCACGCCGGCAAAGCGCAGCGTGAGATCTTCCCACGCACCGCCGTCGTTGCGTGTGACCTGCACCTTGCCGTCGCTCGTGCCCACGTAGAGCAGCCCCGGCCGTACCGGCGACTCGCCGATCGTGACGATCGTGGCGTTCTCTTCGGCCCCCGTGGCGTCACGGGTGATGCCGCCCGTCGCGTCGGCGGCGGCGTTGCCCTGCGCATCGAATCCCGTGGTGACACGCAGGATGGTCTCATCGGCGGTGGAGAGGTCGGGCGAGATCGCGTACAGGTCCAGCCCGCCGTTCACCGACTTGAAGAGCTTCTCCGCGCCGGCGTAGAAGACGTTCGCGTCGTGCTTCGAGAGCACGAACGGCGTGTTCCAGTTCCAGCGCGTCGCGACCGACGGGTCGGCGAGGTCGCGCTGCATCTGCGCACGCAGGTCGGCGATGCGCTTCTGCTGATCGGCGGTGAGCGGTTTTCCCGCCGCTTCGGCTTTCACCTGTGCAATGCGACTCCCAAAGTCGGTGCGCGTGATCGTGCGCGGACGAATGCGATCGAGCTGTCCGGTGCCGAGATGCCGTCGCATGAGGTTGCCTCCCTGCGACTCGAAGTACACGAGATCGGGATCGAACGGGTTCTGCGCCGACTGCAGCCCGTCGGCGGCGAAGAGCGCGAACCAGTCGGTCATCTGCAGCTGGCCACCGGCGCGGCGACTCAGACCACACGAGGTGCCATTGTCCTGCAGACCGCCGCACACGCGATAGGGCACCTGGTAGTCGTAGCTGATGCCGTAGAACTGGCCCATCGGCATGTTGTTGAGCGCGTCGTACGTCCCGCCGCGATCGAACGTCTGAAACACGCCCGCGTCACCGCCCACGATGAAGTGATCGGGGTCCTGCGGGTTGATCCACATGGTGTGGTAGTCTTCGTGAATGCCGAGCATCCCCGCCGTCCATGAGCGCCCGCCGTCGTTCGAGGCGTGGAACGCGACCGCGAGGCGATACACACGATCGGCATTCTTCGGATCGATCATGATCTCGGAGAAGTAGAACGGCCGGCGATTCTCGGTGTTCATCCAGCGCCACGAACGCCCCGCGTCATTCGAGCGGTAGAGCCCGCTCAGCAGCAACGCGGGGGGCGCGCCGCGCACCGAATCGGCTTCGACCATCGCGTACACGACGTCCGGATTGCTCGGCGCGAGCTTCACCGTGATGCGTCCCTTCATCGTCTCGGGGAAGCCGTTCCCCTTCACCTCGGTCCACGTCGCGCCGGCGTCGGTGCTCTTCCAGAGCGCCGAGCCCGGGCCGCCACTCTTGAACCAGCTCGGCTTGCGTACCCGCTCCCAACTCGCCGCGTACACCACGTCGGGATTGCGTGGGTCGAGCGTCACATCCACGAAGCCGGCCTTGTCGCTGATGAACTTGCTCAGCGTCCACGTGCGTCCACCGTCGGTGGTCTTGTAGAGGCCGCGCTCCGGATTGCTGCCCCACTGCGCTCCGAGCGCGGCGACGTACACGATGTCGGGGTTGGTGGGGTGAATCGCAATGCGCCCGACGTGCTGCGTCTTCTCGAGCCCCATCGATTGCCACGTGACACCACCGTCCACGCTCTTGTAGACGCCCCAGCCGGGTGCGACGGAGTTGCGCGAATCGGCTTCGCCGGTCCCCAGCCACACGATATCGGGGTTGCTCGGCGCGATCGCGATGTCTCCGAGCGAGGCGATCGGCCCCTGCTCCCAGACCGGGAAGAACGTCGTGCCGGCGTTCACGGTCTTCCAGACGCCGCCCGTCGCGCCGGCGACGTAGAACACCCGCGGGTCGCGCGGATGCACCGCGAGACTCGTGATGCGACCCGCCATGTTCACCGGGCCGATCGCGCGCCATGCCATGGCGCGCAGCGTGGTGGAGTCGGGGATGAGCTGCGCGTCGAGGGAGGACGCGGGCAGCCCCAGCAGGAGCGCGCTGGCGAGCAGGGCGCGAGCGGAACGAGCGGTCACGGCGGGCGGGGTTGAGGGTGATGCCCTAGTCTACGCCTCCCCCCACGTTGCCGTTAGACGGCGACGCGTTCAGAACCCCGCGTCGCCCGCGATCACCGACCGGAGGTAGCCCGCAAACTGCGGCCCGGGAATCGCGCCCAGGATGCGCTGACGTCGCTGCACGAAAAACGTGGGCGTCCCGTACACCCCCAACACCTGCGCGGCCTGCTTGTGTTGTCGCACGCGGTCGCGCATGCGTTCGCTGCGGACGCATTGATTGAACTGCGCCGTGTCGAGGCGCAACGAACGCGCGATGCTGGCGAACAGCTCGCGCGGCACGCCAATGGGCGCCTTCCATTCGGACTGCCGGCGCAACAGTGCATCGGCCATGGGCACGATCTTGCCCTGCTCGCCCGCACACTCCGCCGCTTCCGCCGCAAAGGCGGAGTGACGGAACGTCCCGAGTACGAACACGACCGTCTTCCACCGCACCTTGCCGGGCGTGACGAACTCGCGCTCGAGCGCCGGATACGTTTCCGCGTCGAACCGCGCGCACTGCGAACAGCCGAGGTCGATGAACTCGATGACTTCCACGGGCGCGTTCTTCGCCCCGCGATCGAAGCCCATCTGGTCGAGGCCCTGCGCGCTCGACGTGGCGAGCGGCCAGACCATCGCGAGCAGCACGAGCCACGCGCTGCGCGCGCGGCCTGTCATCGAACGGATCATCGCAGTCGTGTCCACCACTCGAAGGCAAAAGGAGAGCGTCGGCCCCACCACGTCGGGGCGCTGGCGGGGAAGATAATCCACCATGCCCGGTCCGCTGGGCTACCGCGGTTGGCGATTCAGGGACCAGTCGTAGGGCGTCCACTGCACCCGCGCCTGTCCGCGCTCGAGGACACGGCGCTCCGTGCCGGCGGGCCAATACCGGGCGAGCCAGCGCAGCATCCCCGCTCGATCGGGGGCGAAATCACCGCCGTACCAGTCGAAGATGCGGCTCAGATGCACAGTGTTCGTCGCCGAATCGACGCGGTTCTTCATCGGCGACCGCAGCAGGAACTGTCGCGCCTGCTCGTCGAGCTGTGCGTCGAGCCGATCACCGACGTACGCTTCACTGCGCAACGGCGGACAGCCGATGGCCGCGCACACGAGCGCAAAATGAATGCGCGGCTCGCGAAACACGGGCCGAATGCGCTGATGCTCGATCTCATCGAGGGTGTAGCGCACGCCGGCAACGGTCGCCATGCGCTCGCGCCACGCTCCGCCCGTCGAGACGAGCCCCAGCGAACGATTGATGTTCTTGATCGACGTGCGTTCCCCGTGTGCATTGATCTGCGCGATCGTGTACGCGTTGTACGCGTTGATCCAGAACGCCAGCTGCTCGCTGCGCGGCAGACGGGCCGGATCGGTCGCCGCGAGGTGCGCCAGATACCGCGCGAACTCGGGCGCTCGTGCGAACGCGTCGTAGTCCACCAGACCGTCGCGCACGTGGGCACGCAGCAGGCGATCGAAGGGCTCGTGCGAGACCGCCTGCGCCGAGAGGCGCGACGCAGCGGCAGTCGCGCACAGGATGGCGAGCGCCGCGAGTGATCGGACAAGGACGTGAGAGCGCATCGTGAGCATGTCGGCAATAGTGCGGAGCGCGCAGCGAGGTTCCCTGCCCCTCCGCGACGGCACCTCGGCGGTGGTAGCTTGTCCCCATGCCAATCGTCCGTCAGTCTGCCGAGGTGACGGCGGCGTGGGAGGCGCGCTTCGCCTCCGAGCCGCTGGCCGTCCTGTACAAGCACAGCCCCACCTGCGGGCTCTCCGACATCGCCTGGGACGAGGTGCAGGCCTTCGCAGCGGCCAGCCCCGACGTGCCCGTCTACGTGGTCGATGTGTTCGCCCTGCGGCCCCTTTCGAACGCGGTGGAGCAGGCCCTCGGGATCCGCCACGAGTCCCCGCAGGCCATCGTGTTTCGGGAGGGGGCCCCCGTCTGGCACGGCTCCCACCGACGCGTGACCCGTCAGGCGCTCGCGGAGGCGGCGGCGGCGCCGGCGGTGTGACGGTTCGGGCCATCTTCAGGGTCGCGAGGCGCTGATCTGGTCGCTAGGTTGCCGAGGTTGCCGCAGGTCCACCGACACTATTCACTCCCTCATCGCGTGCTTCTTCGCGCCTCCCACACACTGCGCTGTGCCGCCGTGCTCGCCCTCGTGGCGATCGCGTCGCCGCTCTCGGCGCAGGTGGGGGCGTCGAGTGACGCTGGGGAGCGTCGGGTGCGCGCCGCAGAAACGACGGCCGCCGGATTGCCCCGGCTCGCCGGCGAGGTCGCGCGGCCGCGCGCCTTTGCCGGGCTGGCGGCCTCCGTCTCGGCGCTGCGTGACTCCCTCGTCTCGCGCGCCAAGGAGACCGTCGGCATCAAGTACCTGCTCGGCGGCAACAATCCGCTGGTCGGACTCGACTGCAGCGCGCTCATCCGGCACATCGTCTCCTCGTTCGACATCTCGCTGCCGCGCACGGCGCAGGAACAGGCGAGCATGGGGCGCGCCATCCCGAAGGATCGCAGCCAGATGCGCCCCGGTGACCTCCTCACCTTCGGGAGCGGCTCGCGCATTTCGCACGTCGGCATGTACATCGGCGAGGGCCGATTCATTCACGCGAGTACGTCGAAGCGCCGCGTGATCGAGAGCTCGCTTGACGAGCGGTCATCGTCGCTCGTGCGGCAATGGAAGGGGGTGCGACGGCTGGTCGATGGAGACTTCGCGGCCGCGCGCTACGACAGTCTCTTCGCGCTGCTCGATTCGGCGATGATCTTCCGCCGCGATTCCTCGGTGCCGGACACGTCGCGCCGCTGAACGCGCGACGTCCTACGCACAATCGCATGACGTCGTCCGAGCCGGTTGCGGAGCTCTCCGCGCGCTTCCAGTTGGCCAGCGCACGACGGCTCCCGCACGTGGGCGACGCGCATCCCTGTGGTCGACTGCATGGGCACACCTTCGACATCACGCTCGTGGTGCGCGGGCCAATCGATCCGCACTTCGGGTGGGTCGCGGATTTCGCCGACATCACGGCCGCGTGGACGCCGATCGCTGCGCAACTCGATCATCGGGTGCTCAACGAGGTGCCGGGGCTCGAGAACCCCACGAGCGAACAACTCGCGGTGTGGATCTGGCGCGCACTCAAGCCTGCCATGCCACTCCTGCACGCCATTCACATCGGCGAGACCGGTGGGTTCGTCGTGACCTACCGGGGCGAGTGAACGGCCCGATGATGCGCCGACGCGCTCGGCCATGAACCGCCGCGTCGTCTCTGCGCTCGCGCTCGCATCATGACCTTGCGCCAGGGCCCCGTGCCACTGCCCCCCTCGACGCGCGCGACACCACGGTGGCTGCCGGCGGCGGCCGGTGCTGCGCTCGCCCTCGGTGCCTGCGAGCTCGCGCTCGAAATCGGACTGCATGATGCGACCGGTGTCTCGCCCGCACACCTCCGCCTGGCCGCACTCGCCCTCGGTGCCGCGCTCGGCCGCTCGCGCTTCGCCTGGACCCTCTGGCTCGCGCTCCTCGCGAGCGCCGCGCTGTTGGTGCTCATCGGCTTCACGCCGCTCGTCGATCGCGCCGTCCTCTCACTCGTGCGCGCGGACGCCGAACGCGACGGCGCCGATGCCATCGTGGTCTATTCCGGCGGCATGACCGATGCCGGCCATATCGGCGAGGGCGCGCTGTCGCGACTGGTGAGCGCGCTCGACGATGTGCAGCGATTGCGCGTGCCGCACGTCGTCGTGTCGGAGCAGACACGCGAGGTGCGCGGTCGCACGGTGCGCTCGAGCAACGATCAACAGCGCGTGGTCGGATTGCTCGGTGCTGGCGTCGAGGTGCACGTGGTGGGGCCGGTGTACACGACGCACGATGAGAGTCTCGCCTTCGCCGCGCTCGCGCGGGCTCGCGGCTGGACGCATCTGCGCGCGGTCACCTCACCGCTGCACGCACGACGCGCCTGCGCCACGTTGGAGGCGACCGGGCTCACCGTGACGTGCGCACCGTCCACGGCGCGCGATGTTGCGGTGGCGCCCCCGTCCACCAGCGGTGCGCGCCTGCAACTCTGGCGAGCGGCCGTGCATGAACTGGTGGGATTGTTCGTGTACCGACTGCGAGGATGGGTGTCATGACCGACGGTCCGTTTCTTCGATCGCAGCGCGGCCACGTGGCCCTCTTCACGCTGCTCGTGTCCTGCGGCGCGCCATCGGCCGATACCCCCTCGTTGGACGCGGTGTCGCGCAACGAGGTGGTCGCGACGACGAGCTCGGCTCCGCCCGCCGCCACGGTGGCGTCGGACAACGACGCACAACGCACGACACCGCGCGACCCCTGCGTGATCGCGGCCGTCAGTGATGGCGACTCGTTTCGCTGCCGTGATGACCGGCGCGTGCGCCTGCTGCTCCTCGATGCGCCCGAGATGGATCAAGCCCCCTTCGGCGTGCAGGCGCGCGACGCGTTGCGCGCCCGTCTCCGTCGCGGCGATACGGCGTGGCTCGAATACGATGTGCGGCGCGAGGACCGATATGGCCGGACGCTCGCGCACGTCTACACGGCCGCGCGCGGCGGCACCCATGTCAACCTCGCCCAGGCGCGCGACGGTTGGGCGGTGGCCGTCGTCTTCCCGCCCAACGTCCGCGATGTGGAACGCATTCGCGCCGCGGTGGCGGAGGCGCGCGCGGCGAAGCGCGGCCTCTGGGCCAACGGTGCGTTCACGTGCGAACCGATTGCCCACAAGCGCGGCGACTGCTGATCTCGACGCCTCCGCTGCGGCGTTGGTGAGAGGCCGTGATCGCGGTCACTTCCCCCCGCCGCCAGCTGGCCCTAGCGTTCCACGGTACCACTCCAGGATGATCGGCACGTTGCCCGCCGACATCGCCCCGTTCTGCCGCGACGCTGCGGCACCTCGTCGCTTTGCCCCGATCACCATGGCTTCGCTCACGTTCTCCTTCGCTCCGACGGTTGGCTCGCGCCGCGCCCTGCTCACGGTGCTCGCGGCATCACTCACCCTGAGCGCCTGTCAGGATCGCAAGGCCATTGCGGAAGCGGAACGACTCGCCACCGAACTCGCCGCCGCCACCGCAGAGCGTGATTCCCTTGCGGCGTTGGTCGGCTCCGCCGGTGCCGACAAGGACCGCGCGCTCACCGAACTCGCCGAGGCCTCGCGTTTCGCCGATCAGATCGATGCCGAGCTGCGACAGGTCCGCGGGCTCACCTCGCAGGTGCAACCCGCCAAGAGCGACGAGAGTGGACGCGCGCAGGCCACTGCGGCGCGCGAGGACATTCTCGCGCGACTGAAGACGCTCCGGCAGCGACTCAATGCGCGCACCGCCGACCTCGCACGCACGCGTGATTCCATCACGAAGCTGCGCGGTGAAGCGAGCACGACGGCGCAACTGCTTGGCGACCTGCAGGCGCGCCTCGAGCTGCGCGATCGCGAGATCCAGGCGTTCGAGGCGGAAGTGCGTCAGCTGCGCGAGGACAATACGCGCCTGTCGCAGGCGAACGTCGCACTCACCGATACCGTGCAGCAGGTGCAGACCTCGGCCAACCGCGTCTACTGGACCGTTGGCACGAAGCGGCAGCTGCTCGATCGCAAGCTGATTCGCGAAGAGGGCGGTTCGCGCATGCTGCTGGTGACGCGACTGGGCGAGACACTCGTGCCGGCGCGAGACCTCGATCCCTCGTTCTTCTCGGTTGGCGATCGTCGCGAGCTGCAGTCGATTCCGCTCCCGCGCGCCGACAAGAGCTATCGCATCGTGTCGCGCCACGACGCCGCGCTCGTCGAGGCGGAGCGCAAGGAGTCGGATGGCTCATTCCGCGGCGCGAGTGTGCGCATCACCGATCCGGCGCGGTTCTGGGCGACGTCGCCGTTCCTGATCATCGTGGAGAAGTAAGGCGCGGCCAGCGCCGGATGGTCAGCCACCAACATCCGGCGCTCGCCACACTCCACCAGAGCGCGCGCGCGATCGCGTCGCGCCACGGCAACGCGACACCGCTGGCGAGCAACGGCGGATCGGCAAAGCGCAGCCACCACGCGTGCACACCGTTGGCGTCGAGCGCCACCGCGGCGACCCAGCCGGCGATCAGCACGAGATGTGCGATCACCTTGTGCCGCACGAGCACGTGCACCAGCAGCGACAGCAGCAGCCACTGCACGAACGGCAGCCACACCCACAAGATCGCGCCGCCCCCCGCAGCACCGGCAGTTGACAGGCCTGGCGCACGAGCACCGCTCGTCAGCAACACCGCGAGCACGGCACTTGTGACGAGCACACCCACGAGCGCCGCCTGCGCCGCGACCATACCGGCAACCCGGCCGCCCACGAGCGTGCGCGTGGATACCGGCGCGCTGGCCACCAGCGCATGCACGCGCTCGTCGTGGTCACGCCACAGCAGCTCTCCCGCGTAGATGGTGGCCAGCAGGATGAGGAACAGTCGCGCGTGTTCGCGCACCAGGAGCAGCACGGTCGCCGCGTCGTCGGTCGCACCGAGCGACGCGGTCACCACGTTGGCAATCACGTTCAGCGCGCCCAGGGCGCCGATGATGCGCCACCCTGTCTCGCGCCACGTCCACGTGAGCGTCACGCGCGCGATGGCCATCCACTGCGGCACACGCCAGCGTCCATGCGAGTGTACGGCACGCGCGGCTGAGTCCGTCGAGGCAGACGACGCGTTGGTACGGCGTCGCACACCAATCGAGGAGGACTCCACGGGTGCGGCGAGCGTGAGCGCGCCGAGCAGCAACGCCGTCGCCATCCACATCATGCGGCTCGCAGCGATTCGGCCGCTGAACGGCACGGGCGCGCTGGCGCGAGTCGTCGCATCCCACCGAGACGTCTCCTGCTGCACGGCCACCGTGCCGAACGGATCCCCGAGCGCGGCCACCACGGCCCACGACGAGGACAACCGGCCCTCGTGCACGGTGCGTCGCATTGACTCGGCCCCCTGCCACACAAACAGCAGCGCGAGTGCGGCGGCGAGCACCCCGAGGAGTCGACGCGTTCGCACGGCCACGACCGACAGGATGGTCCCCACCGTGATGACGGTGGGCAGCGTGAGTGTCCACCACGGCCACAGCGCTCGGCCAACGAGCGCGCTCCACGACACGTCGCGCGGCACCCATGGCGCCGCCGCGCCCAGCAGCACCCCGCATGGCATCGCGAGCGAGACGGTCGCAAGCACACCCAGCGCCGCGAGCCATCGGCCGAGCACCCACGCGCGGCGATCGAGCGGCGTCGTGAAGAGCAACTGATCGGTGCGCCACGCGGCGTCGCGCAGGAAGGCGCTCGCCGTGACCATCGTGGTGATGACCTGCCCGAACGCGGTCAGTCCCCCGAGCGCGAGCGCGATGGCGAGCGGCGAGAGCTTGGGGAGCGCCTCACGTGCGCGGACGAGCTCGACGGTGCCACTGCTGACGAAGCCGAAGGTGAGCAGGGCGAACACGAGGGCGTAGAGCACCGTGGCCGGCTCGCGTCGTTGAATGCGCCACTCGAGCGCGGCGATCGCCCGAACCTGCTGCAGCAGGCCGGGGAGACTGCTCGGGTAACCGGTCGGCGCGCTCCGCCCGCTCAGAGCTGCGGCAACTCCCGATCACCGAGGTCGCCACCCTCGTGATGCCAGCGCAGCTCTTCCGGCGTGAGCGGACGCAGCGCCAGATCGACGGCCAACCACGTCGTCTTCGCAAAGGGATAGCACAGGACACAGCCCGCGAGCATGAGGGCGCCCGCGATATACGTCAGAGCGTCCCAGGGCACGTCCGGCCAGGTCACGAACACCATCCCGCACACCACGAAGAACAGGATCAGTTCGACCGCGATGAGGTTGAACAGGTACGCGCCCACGAAGTAGTCGCTTTCCCCGCGCTCGATGCGCAGGCCGCACGTCGGACACTGCTGCTTGAGCGTGAAGAACGACGCGAACAGTCCACGACCGCCGCAATGCGGACACCGAAGCAGCAGGGCACGGCCCAGCAGTTGGGTGGGCGTGGCGCGCACGAGTGGCGCCAACGACAGGGTGTCGCGGTCAGCGCCGAGGCCGCGTGCAGCGGTGAGGTGGGGCATGCTCCAATATACCTCTGGTGCACCCGCGTGCCGGGTCGAGATCCGGCCCGATCGCCCGGCGTGCATTAACGGCGACCGCCCCTCGCGCGTAGGTGCACAGGTGGGGTGCCGACGCGCCCCGGTGCTGGCGCGCCTTCGCGCCTCGATTCGACCCGATCTTCATGCCTTCGGTTCCGGCTTCCTTCGTTCGTCTCGCAGCGTGCACACTCGGTGCGACGCTGCTGCTGGCCGCCTGTGGCGGCGGCGCCTCCCCGAGTGCCGGCAACACCGCTGGCGGTGGAGGCCCGGGGGGGGGTGGTCCGGGCGGCGGACCGGGCGGTGGCCGACCCGGTGGTGGCCCCGGTGGGCGCGCGCCACAGATCACCCCCGTCGAGGTCATGCTGGTCGAGCGCGCCGCCGTGTCCAACACGAGTCTGGTCACGGGTCAGCTCGAGCCGCTCCGCGTCGTGTCGGTCAACGCCCAGCTGGCCGGCGCGCTCCAGGAGCTCATCGTCGAAGAAGGAGCGAGCGTGCGGGCGGGACAGGTCATCGCGGAGATCGACGCCCGCGAGCTCGAGGCGCAGGTGGCCGCGGCGGAAGCACAGGCGACGTTTGCTCGCGCCACGGCCGAGCGGTCGGCCGCCCTGTTCGCGCAGCAGATCATCACGGCCGCCGAGAACGAGCGGGACCAGGCCGCACGCGTCGCCGCCGACGCCAGTGTGACGCAGCTGCGCACCCGACTTGGCTTCGCGAAAATTCGTTCACCGCTCACGGGCGTCATCACCGCGCGCTTCGTGCAGAGCGGCGATATCGTGGGCAACAATACGCGGCTCTTCACCATTGCCGACCTCAGTACACTGGTCGTGCGCATGCCGGTGTCGGAGCTCGAGGTCGCACGGCTGCGTCCCGGTCAGGAGGTTGCCTTGCGTGTGGACGCGCTCGGCGGTGAATCGGTCCCCGGTCGTGTGCGGCGCATCTTCCCTTCGGCCGACTCCATCTCGCGCCTCGTGCCAGTGGAGATCGCCGTCGCGGGCGCCGGTGCGTCGCGCCTGCGTCCGGGATACACCGTGCGGGCGACCATTCGTCTCGACACGCGCGATGACGCGCTCGTCGTCCCGACGCGTGCGGTCCTCGGCGCGAGTGGTGCACGCAGCGTGTTCATCGTGAAGGGCGGCCTTGCCGAACGACGCGCCGTGCGTGTCGGTGACGACGTCGATGGCAAAGTCGAGGTCTTTGCCGGCCTCGCCCTCGGCGACACGGTCATCGTGGCGGGCAACTCGCTCGTCCGCGAGGGCGGCTCCGTTCGCATCGTCGATCCGCTCTCGCCGGAGCTTCCCGCCAACGGTCGGCCGACAGGAACTGCCGCCGGTACCGCAGCCGCTGACTCCACCGCCCTCGTGACGCGGAGAACGCCGTGAGCACGCCCGAGACGCCGGAACGGCGTGGCATTTCGAGCTGGTCGATTTCGCGCCCCATCGGCACGCTCATGATCACGAGCACGCTGCTCGTGCTCGGCCTGTTCTTCGTGGGTCGCCTGCCGGTCGATCTGCTGCCGCGCATCGTGTATCCGCAGGTGCGCGTGTCGGTCAGCAATCCCGGTGTCGAACCGATGGTGCTCGAGGAGACGGTGGCCAAGGTCCTCGAGTCGTCGCTCGCGACGACCGAAGGGCTGCAGCTCATGAGCACCGAGATCAACGAAGGGCGCGTCAACATGACGCTCGACTTCCGGTACGGCACCAACGTCGACTTCGCGCTGCAGGATGCCGCGAAGAACGTCGAACGGGTGCGCGCCCGCCTGCCGGTGGAGGCCGAGCCCCCCGTCATCAACAAGTCCGATCCGTCGCAGATGCAGATCTATCAGGTCGCGTTCTCCTCGAGTACGCGCGATCTGGTGGCGTTGCGACAGTGGATCGATCAGCGCCTGCGCCCGCAACTGCTCAGTGTGGACGGCGTCGCCTCGGTCGACATCTCGGGCGGTCTCGTGCGCGAGATCCAGGTCGAGGTCGATCCGGAACGACTGCGCGGCTTCGGCCTCACCGTCAACGGCCTGCTCACGGCGCTCCGCAACGAGAATCAGAACCTCGCCGGCGGACGTGTGTCGGGGTCGGATCTCGAACTCGTCAGCCGCACGACGGGCAAGTTCGAAACCGTCGACGACATTCGCAATGTGCTGCTCACCGGCGGTAATGGCACGCGCATTCCGCTGCGCGATATCGCGACCATTCGTGACACGAGCCAGGAGCAGCGCTTCTGGGCGCGCCTCAACGGTGTGCAGGCGGTGCGCATCGGCATCCAGAAGCAGCCCGAGGCCAACACGGTCGAGGTCGTGGATGGTGTGAAGGTGCTGCTCGAACGCCTGCAGGCCAGTCAGTACCTGCCGCGCGACATCGAGTACCGCACCACGTTCGACCAGTCGGGCTTCATTCGTGACGCGCTCTCGTCCGTGCAGAGTGCGGCCATCATGGGTGCCACGCTGGCCATGCTGGTGGTGCTCGTCTTCCTGCGGTCGTTCCGCAAGACGTTCATCATCGGTGTGTCGATCCCGCTGGCGATTCTCGCGACGTTCATCATGATGGGCATCAGCGATCTCACGCTGAACATCATGTCGCTCGGCGGTCTCGCCCTCGGCACCGGACTGCTGCTCGACAACGCGATCGTGATGCTCGAGAACATCTACCGCCGACGCGTGGTGGACAATCTCGATTCGGAGGAGAGCGCGCACGTGGGCGCGGCCGAAGTCGGCAGCGCCGTCGTGGCGTCCACCACGACGAACCTCGCATCGGTGGCGCCGTTCCTGCTCATCACGGGACTCTCGTCGCTCATCTTCCGCGAGCTGATCCTGACGATCTCGTTCGCGATTCTCGCGTCGCTGCCGCTCGCCCTCACGCTCGTGCCCATGTTGGCCGCGCAGCTCGGCAAGGTGCGCTTCAAGAGCGGGCTCGAGAAGTTTCCGCCGCTGCTCGCCTTCGATCGTTTCCTCAATCGGCTCATCGATTGGTATCGTGGCGGCGCGGCGCGCGCCGTGCGGTGGCGCTGGAGCGTGCTCGGAGGCGCGGTGGCTGTCTCTGCGGCGGCCATCTTCGCGGCGCGCAGCATTCCCAATGAGTTTCTTCCGCAGGTCGACGACGGCACGGTGGGCGCGTTCATCCGCCTGCCCCCCGGCGCCACGCCAGCGCAGACCGATCGCCTCACGCGTGAACTCGAGGCCATGGCCCTCGAGATGCCCGATGTCGAGAGCGTCTTCGCGACCGCCGGTGGGTTCCTCTTCGGCGGCACGAGCAGTGCCAACTCGGGGCGCGGCAGTCTCGACATTCGGCTCAAGGGCACGGCGAAGTCACGACAGCTCACCTCGGAGCAGTGGGTCGCCGAGTTGCAGAAGCGCATCGATGCGCGCGGCTTCGCCGGCGCGCGCGTGGGCGTACGGCCGCCGCGCATTCGCGGACTTCGCACATCCTCGAGCGGTGAGGCCGTTTCGGTGGCCATCGTGGGTGACGAACTGCCGGTGCTCGAAGAAGTCGGGCGTTCGGTCGCGCGCACGCTGCAGGGCCTGCCCGGCCTGCAGAACTTCGATTTCCAGGCCGACGAACAGAACCCGCTGCTGTCCATCGAACTCGACCGGGAGCGCGCACGCGCGCTCGGACTCGACGTCGCGACGGTCGGCGCGACCGTCCGCACCGCGCTCGACGGCACGGTGGCCACGCGATACGCCGAAGGCAACTTCGAGTATGACGTTCGTGTGTTCTTCCCGCGCGGACGCTTCCAGAGCGTGAACAATCTCGGTGATCTGCCGCTCTTCCCGGCCGGCATCGGACGGGCCCCGATTCAGCTGCGCGATGTGGCGAGTGTCGGTCCGGCGCTCGGACCGTCGAGCCTGCGGCGCGAGAATCAGAACCGTCAGATTCGTCTCACCGGCGACGTGCTCACTTCGGTCGCCACCATCGGCGCCGTCACCGACTCCATTCGCAATCGCCTGCAGGGGCTCGCGTTCCCGGACGGCTACGGCGTCATCATCGGTGGCGAAGCCGAAGCGATCGAGGAATCGAATGCGCAGATGCTGCTGGTCGTGGGCCTCGCGATCTTTCTCGTCTTCGTCGTGCTGGCGGTGCAGTACGAGAGTCTGACCGACCCGTTCGTGATTCTCGCCGCCGTGCCCATGGCGCTTGTCGGTGTGATCGTGATGCTCAAGCTCACGGGTACGCCGTTCAGTGCCCCGGCGCTGCTCGGCATGATCATGCTCGCTGGCATCGTGGTGAACAACTCGATTCTGCTCGTGGAGTTCGTGAAGACGCACCAGGAGGAGACCGGGTCGTCCATGGTCGACGCCGTGGTCGAAGCGGGTGCAGCGCGCATGCGCCCCATCCTGATGACGACGATCACGTCACTCGTTGGCACGGCGCCGCTCGCGCTCGGCCTCGGCGATGGTGGCGAACTCATGCGCCCGCTCGCGATTGCCGTCGTCGGTGGGTTGAGCATGTCGACGCTGCTGACGCTCTTCGTCGTCCCCTGCTTGTACGTTGTGATTCACACGGCGGTCAACGCCTTGCGTCGCGTCGTGATCGGCCCGGACGGTGGATCGCTCGGATCCACGGCGCCGCAACCGGTCGCGGGCGACTGACCCGGCATCACCAGCTTTCACCCCGACCACAGGAGCACTGCAGATGGCCTACAAGATCACGGAGATCGAAGGCATCGGCCCCGCGTTCGCCGAGAAGCTTGCCACCGCCGGCATCAGCACCACCGAGCACCTGCTCGAACAGTGCGCCGATGCGAAAGGCCGGACAGCGGTTGCCGAGAAGACGGGCGTGGACGTGTCCCGTCTGCTCAAGTGGGCCAACATGGCCGACCTGATGCGCATCTCCGGAATTGGCGGCGAATACAGCGAACTGCTCGAGGCCGCCGGCGTCGATACGGTGAAGGAGCTGCGCACGCGCCGGCCCGACAACCTCGCCGCGAAGATGGCCGAAGTGAACGAGACGAAGAAGCTGGTGCGGCAGGTGCCGACGGAAGCCGCCGTGACGAAGTGGGTGGAGCTGGCGAAGGCCATGGACCCGAAGATCACCCACTGAGCCTCGAAACCGGCTCGTGCAGCGGGCGCGTCGACAGCCGACGCGCCCGCTCTTTGTTCGGCTTGGCGAGAGCACCACTTGAGATTATTTTCTCAAGATGCAGACGCCTCGCCGTCTCCTCCGCCCCGTCGTGTACGGGCTGATCGCCGTCGCTGCCGCAGTCGGCCTCTCGGTGCGCCGACCGAATCTGCAGGCGCGCGACGTGCCGGGGGCCGATGCGCTGTCAACGCAGCTGCAACGCGCCCCCGCAGTTGCCGCCGACGATGCGGCGGTGCACACGCTCGACTGGCGCACACTCTCGGGGCTCGACGTCCGCACCGGCACGCCGAACGACGTCTTGCGCCAATTGAACGGCCGCCTCGTGCGCATCCCCGGGTACATCGTCCCGCTCGACGATTTCGCCGAGGCGGTGTCCGAGTTTCTTCTCGTGCCCTACTTCGGTGCGTGCATCCACACGCCACCGCCACCACCGAATCAGATGGTGCATGTGCGTGTCACCGGCGACTCGCACCGATCCGCGAACTGGATGCAGCCGGTGTGGATCGAAGGACGGTTTGCGATTCGTGCCGTGACCAGCCCGTACGGCCTCGTGGCGTTCCAGCTGCAGGCCACCGCCATCACCCCGTACACGGAGCCCTGATGCGATTCCCGACTCTGCTGGGCGCGCTGCTCGGCGTTGCCTTCACCACCGGTTCCCTCGAGGCACAACGCAAGCCCGCGCCCAAGGCGCATGCCCACGGACTCGCCACGCTCGACATCGCGATCGAGGGCAAGACGGGTGTGCTTCGCTTTGTCGCGCCCGCCGAAGATGTGTACGGATTCGAGCGCGCACCGCGCACCGCCGCCGAGCGACAGAAGCGCGAGGCGGCGCTCGCCACGTTGCGCACGCGCTTCGCCGAGTTGGTCATCTTCGAGGCCGCGCTCGGTTGCCGGATCACGAACTCGTCGCTCAAGGACATCGGTGATCATGGTGCCGGGCACGATCACGACGACGACGGCGGTCACGCCGAGGTGACCGCCGAGTTCGCGCTCACCTGCGCGCAGGCACCGGCCGGCAAGGACATTCGCTTCGGCATCACGCGGGCCTTTCCATCCATCCGCACGGTGCAGGTGCAACTCGTGAGCGATACGCAGCAACAGGGGCTGCGCGTGCAGAGTGATCGGGGTACGGTGCGCCCGTGAGCGGCCACCGCTAACTTAGAACGCATGGATCGCCTCTTCCTCATGATCGGCTCGCTCTCGGCGGGCCTCAGCGTCGCGGCAGGCGCGTTCGGCGCACACGCGCTTCGTGCGCGCCTCGAGCCGAGACAGCTCGAGGTGTTCGAGACAGCGGCGCGGTACCAGATGTACCACGCGCTCGCGATCGTGCTGGTGGCGTGGGCTGCCACGCGCTTCACCAGCTCGTTGGTCAACGTGAGTGGCTGGCTCTTTCTCGCGGGCACGGTGCTTTTCTCCGGCTCGCTGTACGCGATGACCTTCACCGGCATTCGCGCACTGGGGGCGATCACACCCATCGGTGGCGTGTGCTTCATCGCTGGCTGGATCTGTCTCGCACTCGCCGCCCGATCCTGACATCCCAGCCGCGGGCGGCGCATCAGCGCGTCGCCCGCTCTTGAGCTTTTCCGAGAAACGCCGATAATAGGGGTGAACGGTGTGACCGATGACGGTCATGTCGATCTGGTGCGCACCCCGGCGTTCGTGCAGCAGGTGAACGACGGTGGCGCTGGTTTGCCCCCCTTCCGGCACCCGCATGCCACTCGCCACCAGCTCTCGCCTCGTCGCGCGCCTCGAATGGCTGGCGAGCCAGATGGACACCGGCGTCGTCATCACCGACGCGCCAGGGAACGTCCTCTGGGTGAACGAGGGGTTCCGTCGCATGACGGGGTACGAGCTCACCGAGCTCGTTGGCAGACGCCCCGGTCCGTTGCTGCAGGGCCCGGACACGGACGCGGCGACCGTTCGCGTCATGCACGACGCATTGGAGCACGAGCGCCCCTTCCTCGTCGAGGTGCTCAACTACTCGCGCGACGGCAGTCCGTACTGGGTGAGCATCGATTGCCATCCCCTGCGAGACGCACAGGGCGCGCTGGAGGGCTTCATCGCCCTCGAGATCGACATCACCGCACGGCGCACCGCCGAGCAGCGGGTGCACGATTCGGAGCAGCGGTATCGCAGCCTCTTCGAGCACGCCCACGACGCCATCCTCGTGGCCAATGATGCCGGCGCCTACGTCGACGCCAACCCCGCGGCACTCCGCATGCTCGGCTATACGCGGGAGGAACTGCTCGGGCTCACCGTGACCGATCTCATCCCGCCGGCCGAGGCGTTGCCCGCCTGGCGCTCGTTCGAAGCAGACGGCGCACAGCGCGGCGAGTTGGTGCTGCGTCGGCGCGATGGACAGCGCCGTACGGTGGAGTACAACGCCGTACGCGATTTTCTCCCCGGACTGCATCTCTCGATGCTCCGTGATGTGACCGATCGCCGACTCACCGAGATGCGCAGTCGCCGGTCGGATCGACTCGAAGCGCTGGGTACGCTGGCAGGGGGCATCGCGCACGACTTCAACAACATCCTCACCGGCATGCTCGGCGAGCTGGCCGTGCTGCAGGAGGAGCTGCGGTCCGCGTGCATGACCAGCGCCGCGACCGCGCCCACGATGCGACGGGCGGACGCGTCCATCGCCTCCGTGCTTGCGAGTGGCGAGCGCGCACGTGATCTCATTCGACGCATCCTCTCGTTCAGTCGCATGCACGAGCCGAGTCAGGCGCCACTCGCGCTCAACCCGGTCGTGCACGAAGCGTCGCGCCTGTTGCGTGCGCTCCTGCCGTCGATGGTCGAGTTGCGGGTCGACCTGCCCGAGACGTCCCCCTGGGTCAACGGCGACGCGACCGCGTTGCATCAGATCGTCACGAATCTCGTGACCAACAGCTGGCACGCGTTGCCCGCCGTTGGTGGCGTGATCGATGTGCGCGTGCAGGTGTTGTCGACGCGTCCCGACCGTGAGAGTCTCGCGCTCCTGCCGTCGGGTCCCGTGGTGTGCCTCAGCGTGCGTGACAACGGGCACGGCATGGACGCGGACACCCAGGCCCGCATCTTCGAACCACTGTTCACCACCAAGCCGGCTGGTGAAGGAACCGGCCTTGGGCTGGCGGCCGTCCAATCGATGGTGGACGCGCACGGCGGCATCATCGACGTCTCGAGTACCGTCGGACACGGCACGACGTTCTCGATCTGGCTGCCGGCGATCGCGTCGCCGGAGCCGCGATCCGGCACACCAGGTGGCGTCGCCGCGGTGCGGCCCGCGCACACTGGGCGCGTCGTGCTCGCCGACGACGATGCCCAAACACGCGCTGCACTCGAGCGCATGCTGCGTCACCTGGGATTTTCCGTCGAGGCCTACGGCGACCCGCGCGAAGTGCTGGCCCGCATCAGCGCGTCCCCGGATACGCTCGACGTGCTGCTCACCGACCTGTCCATGCCCGGCATGACCGGCGAACACCTGGTCACGTCGGTTCGCGCCGTGCGCGCCGACCTGCCGGTGATCGTGCTGAGTGGCTTTCTCGCTGGCGATGTGCGCGCGCGACTCGATGCCATCGGCGTGCCGGCCCTCGACAAGCCCCCGTCGCTCGACATGCTCTCGCGGGCGCTGGTGCGCGTGCGTGCCTGAGGCACCGGCCTCCGGTGTCAGGCCGCTCGGCGCAGACGCAGCGAGTTGACCACCACACTCACGGAACTGAAGGCCATCGCGGCGCTTGCCAGCATCGGGCTCAACAGCAGACCCGTGAGCGGATACAACGCGCCCGCCGCGATGGGCAGCGTCACGATGTTGTACGCAAAGGCCCAGAAGAGATTCTGACGCATCGTGCGCATCGTGCGTCGCGACAACACCATGGCATCGACCACACCGTGCAGGTCGCCACGCATGAGCGCGATATCCGCCGCTTCGACCGCGACGTCAGTGCCCGTACCGATGGCGAGCCCGACATCGGCACGCGCCAACGCCGGTGCATCGTTCACGCCATCGCCCACCATGGCCACGATGGCCCCGTCGCGCTGCAGTGCCTCGATCGCCGCGACCTTGCCCTCGGGCAGCACGCCGGCGACGACGCGTGTGACACCGGCTTCACGCGCGACGGCCTGCGCGGTGGCCTCCTGATCACCGGTCAGCATCACGACCTGTAATCCCATCGCCTGCATGCGAGCCACAGCCGCGCGCGACGTCGGACGCACCGGATCCGCCACGGCGAGCAGGCCGGCGAGCTCGCCGTCCACCGCCACGAACATCGTCGTCTGCGCCGAAGACGCGAGCCGCTCGGCGTCGATGCGCAGTGGGGTGGTGTCGATGGACCACGTCGCGAGATGACGCGCGTTGCCCACGAGGACCGCCCGGCCCTGCACCACCCCATGCACCCCGTGGCCCGTCGTACTCGCGAATGACTCCACGGGCCACACCGTGAGCGCGCGTGCGTCCGCTTCGCGCACGACGGCCGCCGCCAGCGGATGTTCACTCGCGCGTTCGAGCGAGGCCACGAGGCTGAGCATCTCGTCGGCGGTGATCGACGAACCGGGGACGCTGATGACATCGGTGACCGTGGGCTGTCCGACCGTGATGGTGCCGGTCTTGTCGAGCACGACCGTGGTCACATCACCGGCGCGCTGCAGGACCTCGCCGCCCTTGATGAGCAGGCCGCGTTCCGCGCCGCGCCCCGTGGCCACCATCACCGCCGTCGGCACCGCGAGGCCCATCGCGCAGGGACACGCGATGATCAGCACCGACACCGCCGTGGCGAAGCCACGCACGGCCGCTTCTCCCGCGGTACCACCATGCAGCTGCACCGCCACGAACCACACCACGCCAGTGAGCACGGCCAACACGATCACGGCGGGCACGAACACCGCGCTGATGCGGTCGGCGAGGGACTGGATGGGCGCGCGACTGCCCTGCGCGTCGCGCATGAGGTGCACGAGTTGCGCGAGCACACTGTCGCGGCCGAGTGTCGTGGCGCGAATGCGCACACTGCCGGTGCCGTTGATCGTCCCGCCGATGATGCGATCACCCGACTGCTTCGTCGCCCGTGAGCATGCTCTCGTCGAACGCACTGGTGCCGTCGAGCACGATACCGTCGACCGGCGCGCGTTCACCCGGACGAATGCGTACCGTCTCACCGCGACGCACGTCGGCGACCGGAACATTCACTTCCGTACCGGCACGCTCCACTCGTGCGGTGGGTGGTTGCAGCGAGGCAAGTGCGCGCAACGCCGAGGAGGTGCGTTGC
>JALOPN010000321.1 GCA_025453875.1 Gemmatimonadaceae bacterium
CCATCGCTCGCGGTGTTCGCCGCGTCGCCGCACGCCGCGAGCAGCAGCGCCGCCAGCGCCAGCGTCGAGCGCACGCGCAACGCGCCCACTACAGCACGAGCAGGTCGCGCTGGATCACGCCGGGAGTCACCAGCAGTCCACGCTCGAGGACGAGCGCATTCACTTCGGTGCGCATGCCGATTTCACCCGGCAGATAGATGCCGGGTTCCACCGAAAAGCCCACGCCCGGAATCAGCAGGCGGCCATCACGCGATTCGAGATTGTCGAGCTGCGGCCCCGAGCCGTGCAGTTCACGCGCGTCGATGCTGTGTCCCGTGCGATGCGTGAAGTACGGCCCGAAGCCGCGCGCTTCGATCACGGCCCGCGCGGCGTCATCCGCGTCGGCACCACGCACGTCACCGCCCGCGTCGAGCTGCGTGTGCAACAGCGACAGCGCGGCGTCGCGTGCGTCGCGCACCGCGTCCCAGATGGTGACCGCGCGCACACTCGGTGCGCCGATGCTCGCCATCCACGTCTGGTCGGCGTACACACCGCCGGACTCGCGCGCCCACAGATCGATGAGCAGCGTGTCCCCCTCGCGCACGAGCCGCGGACGCGACGCGTGCGGCTCGTAGTGCGGATTGGCCGCGTTCTCCGATGCCGCGCAGTCGGGACCATGATCGGTGTGCAACCCGACGCGCGCGAACGCGTCGAGGATGAACGCCTGCAGTTCATGTTCGGCCACCGGCGACGCCGTTCGCGCCCGCTCCCCCGCGATGGCGAACGCTTCGTGCGCAATGCGTCGAATGTGTTCGGCTGCGCGCTCGTGCGACGCGCGGTCCGCGTCGCTCCACACCGCGTACACCGCGCTCACGAGTTCGCCCGACGACACCACCGTCGCGCCCGTCGCGCGCACCATTTCGAGCACACCGGCGGGCACGCGATCGAGATAGGGAATCGCGTCACCGGGCGAGTACTCCATCGCGACACGCTTGCCCGCCACCAGCGTCGCGAGCTCCGATTCAAGCGCGCGCCACCCGCTGTACACCACTCGCGACCACGCCTCGGGCCAGCGCGCCCACGGCCCCGGTTCGATCGCGTGCTGGATGCCGATGGGCGTGCCCTCGCGCGGCAGGTACGCGAACACGCGGCGTGAGACGAGTCCGTCGAAGCCGAGCAGTCCGCTGGCGATCGCGTTCGTGCCGCGGAAGTCGTAGAGCAGCCAGCCGTCGAGGTCGAGGTCGGCGAGTCGCTGCTGAATGGCGGGCAGAAGCGCAGGCGTGAGCATGACGGAGGGCGAGAGGGTCAACGACGCCAGTCGGTACGCCACTGGCAGGTGCGATCACCGCGTGAGCGACAGGCGACGGTCTGAATGGGATGATCCACGCCGGTGAGGCCGAGCAGCAGTTCACGACAGGCCGCTTCGACGAACCCGCAGCCCACGCCTTCACCCGAGGCATCGGCGGTGACCGGTGCGTCGATCTCGAAGAGGAGCGTGGCGCCCTGCCGTTCGACGCGGCCGGCCAGGAAGCGTCGCACGAGGCGCCGCAGGTGACGCAGCGCGATGGGACGACCGAGGGGCCGCGGCAGCGAGCGCGCGGCGCGGCGTGTGGTCCCCCCCACCGTCTCGAGCGCGGCACGCGCAACGCGCCGGCCGGCGTCGCGAAAGAGCAGGTCGGCATCGGGGCGTCGTCCCACCAGGCGCGCGAGGGCGAGCACTTCGTCGAACGCGACTGGCTGCGAGCGCCGCACGCTCTCGCCGTACCGCTTGATCTGCATGTAGACCGTCTCGCTCAGGCCGAAGCGCTTGTTGCGCAGCTCGTGCACGAGCTCGATGTCGAGATCGGTCGCCGGCAGATCGAGGGCACGGGTGGCTTCGAGCAGGGCGAGCGGCACCACGGGCTCGACGGGGGCACCGCTCAGCGGCAGCAGGGTCACGCCGTGAGCGGGCGTGAGACGCGAGGCAATCTCCGGGGGCATGGACGTCACGCGGGCAAACTAGTGGGTGCGGGCAAATCGGTGAAGCAGATCACCGACCGGCGTCGTTCCCGTCCGGACTGGCGGGGCTGGAACCGCCGGCCGCGCCATTCGTTGTGCCTTCAGGTGTGACGGGGATGGCGCGCGCGTGGTCCATTGCACAATGTGCGGCCAGGCGACCACGGCGCGGACCGTGCCCCGCCTCGCCTATCTCCCCAGCGATCCCATGAACGACATCCCTTCCCGACTCCGCCCGCGCCGGCCTTCCGACTCGCTGTCTCCGGACTGCGATCGGGCTCGCGTCAGTCTGAGTGCGTTTGTGGATGACGAGGTCGACGCGACGGAGGGTGCGTGGGTGCGGTCGCACATCGAGCAGTGTGAGCGGTGCGGCAACGCCGAACGTGGCCTCCGACTCCTCCTCGCCGCGCTGCGCGGCACCGAGATTCCCGTCCTCGCCCCACGCACGCTGCGACTGCGCGTCGAACAGCAGTTCATCGACGCCCGCCAGCAGGGCTGATCGGCCCGTTCCGTACCGGCTGACATGACGCCGTCGCCGTGAGCAGCCCCCACGTGCTCGCGGCGCTCGGCCTCGCCGGACTCATCGCCCTCGCCGCGTGGCGAGCGCGATCCCTCAGCGCCAGCGGTGCCCTCGCGGCCACGGCTGTCGGCACGCTGACCTTCAGCGCCTCTCCCGCGTGGGGCGCGTATCTGGTCGCCTGGTTCGTGATCACGTCGGCGCTCTCCCGACTGGGGACGGCCCGCAAGGCGCGACACGTCGGCGCGGTGTTTGCCGCCCTCGCGTTCGCGAGCGGCACCGGCTCGTTCGCCGCCGTGCCCCTCGCCGCGGCGGCCGTTGCCGCGCTGGCCGCCGCCGGCGCCGACACCTGGGCCACCGAGGTCGGGACATGGTGGCGCGCGGGCGCCTGGTCGCTGCGCACCGGCACGCGCGTACCCGCAGGGACATCAGGCGCCATCACCGGGCCCGGTTCGCTCGCGCTGAGCGTCGGTGCCACCGTGTGGAGCGCGGTCGCCGTCCTGCTCGGACTCGTGCCTCGAGCACTGCTCGGCCCCATCGCGGTGAGCGCCATGCTCGGCGCGTGGCTCGATACGCTCCTCGGTGCGTGGCTCCAGTGCCGCCGCCACTGCCCCACCTGCCACACGGCCACGGAACGTCGTGTGC
>JALOPN010000322.1 GCA_025453875.1 Gemmatimonadaceae bacterium
GATGAACTCGAGTACACGGAGCTGTTCACGCCACTCTACGACACGTTCGACAGTGCCTCCGCGAGCGAGCCGACGCGCGTCGACGACGCGTCGACGACCACGGGTGACCGCGATGTCACCGGCGCGCCGTCAATCGACGCGAGCGTCGTGGACGCCTTGGTCGAAGCACGTCTTGCGGCGCTCCGACCGGCCCTCGAAGAGGCGGCCTATGCGCGCGGCCACGCCGACGGCGTGCGACAGGGGGCGGAGCAGGCGCGCGAACCCATCGGCCAGCTGCTGTCGGCGCTCACCGAGGCCATGTCGTCGGTGCGCGCACACGAACAGCGCTGGCTCGGCAATATCGAGGAAAATCTCACGGCACTCGCCGTCACGGTCGCACGCCACGTCATCGAACGTGAGCTCAGCACCGAGCCGAGTGTGGTGACGGAGCTGGTGATGCGCGCGCTGCGACAGTTTCCGCTCGAGCGGCAGCTGACCGTGCGCTTGCACCCCGATGATCATGCGTTGATCCGTCAGGCCCTCGCCGCGGGCTCGATCACGATCGAGCCGACGCTCGAGATTCACTGGCTCTCCGACACGCACATCGTGCGCGGCGGCTGCCTCGTCGAAGGACGCGAGCGCGTCCTCGACGGGCGATTGGACACCGCCCTCGAACGCATCTACCGCACACTCGGACAGGTGCAGGCATGACCACGCTGAGCCGCACCTTTGCCGCCGACACGCTGACGAACCGCTTGAGCGGCGTCGACGCGTTCGCGACGTATGGTCGTGTCACGCGCGTCGTGGGCCTCGTCCTCGAAGCGACCGGCCTCGATGCGGGACTCGGCGCACTCTGTCGTGTGACCAGTCATTCACGCGACCGCTCCGTGCTGGCGGAAGTCGTGGGCTTTCACGAGCGCACCGTGCTGCTCATGCCGCTCGGTGAGATGGACGGCTTGCATCCCGGTGCGAGTGTGCAGCCACTTGGTCGCTCCTTCGGTGTCGACGTTGGGCCGTCGCTGCTTGGGCGCGTGCTCAACGGACTCGGGCATCCCATCGATGGCAAGGGGAAGCTCGACGTCGTGGAGCGGGTGCCACTCAGCGCCGAACCGCCCAATCCGCTCGATCGCCAGCTCATCGATCGGCCACTCGAGACCGGTGTTCGCGCCATCGATGGCCTGCTCACCGTGGGCCGCGGACAGCGCGTCGGCATCTTCGCCGGTTCGGGCGTTGGCAAGAGCACCCTGCTCGGCATGATCGCGCGCCACGCGAAGGCCGACGTGAATGTCATCGCGCTGCTCGGCGAGCGCGGACGCGAAGTACGCGACTTTCTCGAACATAGCCTTGGCGCCGATGGACTCGCCCGCAGCGTCGTGATCGTCGCCACCGGCGATCAGGCCGCACTCGTGCGCGCCCGCGGTGCGCTCGTGGCGACGGCGATCGCGGAGTATTTCCGCGACCAGGGCAAGCAGGTGTTGCTCATGGTCGATTCGGTGACGCGCGTCGCCATGGCGTGGCGCGAAATCGGACTCGCGACGGGCGAACCGCCCACGACCAAGGGCTATCCCCCCAGCGTGTTCGCGAACCTGCCACGCCTGCTCGAGCGCGCCGGCAACGGGGCGCGCGGCGGCATCACCGGCCTCTACACCGTGCTGGTGGATGGCGATGACTTCAACGAGCCCGTCGCCGACGCGGCCCGTTCGATCCTCGACGGTCACGTCGTCCTCACGCGCAAGCTGGCGGCGCAGAATCACTTTCCGGCGATCGACATCCTCGAGTCGAAGAGTCGCGTGCGCGACGCCATCGTGCCGGCGGCGCAACGGGAAGCCGCGTCGCAGGTGCAGCGCCTCGAGGCCGCGTACCGCGAGAAGGAAGATCTCATCATGGTGGGCGCGTATCAGCGCGGTAGCGATCCCTACGCCGATGCCGCGCTCACATACCGTCCCACGGCGCTCGATTTCCTGCAACAGTCTCCGACCGACGTCACGCTGTACGGTGACACGTTCACCGCTCTCACGCAGCTCGGTGGCACCATCGCCACGGCCACGCGGAGGACGCCGTGAGATTTCGCTTCCGCTTGCAGCGTGTCCTCGAACTGCGCGAACAGGCCGAGCAGGCGCGCGCGCGTGAAGTGGCCGCCGCTCGCGACGCCGCGGAGGCGGCACAGCGCGAAGCCGATGCCATCGCGGCGCTGCGTTCGTCGCAGCGTGACGCGCTCGACGCAGCCGCTGCGGCCGCGACGGTTGGTGAACTCCAGCACCTCGCGTGGGTCGTGGGCGAACTCGATGGTCGCCTGCAGACGGCGACCGAGGACGCCACGCGCGCTGATGGCGAACGCGAGCTCGCCGAGCG
The DNA here is from genome assembly GCA_025453875.1 of Gemmatimonadaceae bacterium. GTDB lineage: Bacteria > Gemmatimonadota > Gemmatimonadetes > Gemmatimonadales > Gemmatimonadaceae > JAABRT01. The sequence continues at coordinate 2,332 of JALOPN010000322.1, forward strand.
CGCTCTCCGCGATGCCGCGCGTGATCGACGTGTGATCGATCGACTTCGCGAACGTCACCTCGAACGGCACCAGGACATGCAAGCGCAGCAGGATCGCAGCACGATGGACGACATCGCGCTGTCGCAGTTCACGCGTCGCGCCACCACGCCGCCTGCTTCGGCAACGGCCCACCCCGATTCCCCATGATCAAGACCGTGGTCCTCCCCGCCGTGCTGGCGCTGGTCGTCGGACTGGCCGGCAGCTCCGGCTACTCCGTGATGCACGCGCGCACCGAGCACAGCGCGCAACTGGTGACGCTCGATTCACTCGCCAAGGCGTACACCGACAGCGTACGCGCCGACAGCGCGCACGCCGACAGTCTGCATGGCGACAGCGCGCACGTGGACAGTCTGGCCGCCGACAGC
>JALOPN010000323.1 GCA_025453875.1 Gemmatimonadaceae bacterium
ACCGACAATCGCACACCATCACGCTCACGCGCGGCGGTCACCGTGAGCGTTCCGGTGGGCGGCTTGCCGCGCGCGACGCGCTCGGCTGGTGATTCGAGTCCATGATCGACCGCGTTGCGCAACAGATGCACGACGGGATCGACGATGGCATCGAGCATCGAGCGATCGAGCGCGAGATCGCGTCCGCTGATGTGAAACTCGACCTGTTTGCCCAGCTCGCGCGCCAGATCGCGTACGAGGCGCGGGAACCGATCCATGACCTGCCCCACCGGCACGAGGCGCGCGGCCAGCACTTCCTCCTGCAGCGCGCTGACGAGACGGGCGGTGTCCGCCGCGGCCCGTCGTACGTGCCGATCTCCGCTCGCGTCGGCGGCGCGGAGAAAGCGATCACGCGCGATCACGAGTTCACCGGCCAGATCGAGCAACGCATCCAGATGACGCAGGTCGATGCGCGCCTGCCGCACGGTGTGCGTCGCACGCTCCGTGGTCGTGGGCGGCGCGGTGCGCGCCGTACGCTCCGTGGTCGACGTCGGCGCGGCGTGCGTGACACGCTCCGTGGCCGTCGTCGGCGCTGCGACGCCGCTCGCATTCGCGAGCCGAGCGAGTAACGATGTCGCGACGGCCGATGGCGTCGTGTTCGTCACCTCGTCCGCGTGCCGCGCGAGCGCGTCCACCGCGTCCTGCAACAAGGGCGCGAGCGCGGCCGTTTGCGCGAGATCACCGGACAGCGCGCGCTGCGCCGCCAGGAGCGTTTCGAGCGCGTGGGCGAGTTGCTCCACGGCGGTGTACCCCATCGCCCCCGCCATGCCCTTGATCGTGTGGACGGAGCGGAAGAGCGCGTCCACCGCCGATCGCCCCTCGCCCGCACGCAGCGCGGTGAGCGCGTCGTCGATCGCGAGCAGATGCTCGCGCGTTTCCGTGCGAAAGAGCTCGGCGTATTTCGTCAGATCCATCGTGCCTCCCCGCGCGCGACGCGCCGCGATGCATCAGGCGGCGAGGACGCGCTGCACGGCCTCGAGCACACGGCTCGGCTGGAAGGGCTTCACGACGAAGTCCTTGGCGCCCGCCTGGATGGCTTCGACGACGAGCGCCTGCTGGCCCATCGCGCTGCACATCAGGATCTTCGCCTGCGGATGCTCCTTCGTGATTTCGCGCACGGCATCGATGCCCCCCATGTCGGGCATGACGATGTCCATCGTCACAAGATCGGGGCGCAGCTGCCGGAACTTCTCCACGGCCTGCACACCGGTTTCGGCTTCACCCACGATCTCGAAGCCGGCCTGCTGGAGGATGTCCCCCACCATCGTGCGCATGAAAATCGCGTCGTCGCAGATCAATACCGTCCGACTCACCGTTCCTCCTCCGCCATGAGCATCACGGGCGCGAGCAGTCGGTCCGCTTCGAGTCCGATGACATCGCGATCGGCAATCCGCAGGCGCGCGCCGTGGCGCACCGTGGGATCACCGTCACGCGTCTCGTCGAGGGGCACGACGCCGAGCACCGCATCGACGGTCACGCCGACGGCGCGTCCCCGATGCTCCAGCAAGACGACGGACGCGCCGAGGCCGGCACGTCGAGGGACGGTCGGCGCGTCACGCGACGGGTCCGCGTCGTCACCTTGAACCGCCGGGGGCGCGCCGGTGTGATGCTCGGTCTCACGGGCGAGCAGCGTGGGCAGGTCGAGCACGGTGACGACGAGGCCACGCACGTTCATGAGCCCGAGCACGAGCGCGGGCGCGCGCGGTATGGTGGTGAGCGGCTGCGGGCGCAGCACCTCGCGCACCTCGCTCACCGACCACGCGTACGTCTGCACGCCAACGGTGACGAGCAGCGCACGCGGCCGCTCGTCGTCGAGCGGCGCGTCAGGAATCGGTGGCGTTGGTGTTGAAGAAGCCAAGCGCGTCGAGCGGGTCCGGGTGATCGGCCAACGCCGGCAGCCGCGCCACGGCGAGCAGTGACGCGCGAAGGTCCGCCGGCAGCGGACTGCGCAGTTCGATGGTCTCGCCCGTGATCGGATGCGGCAGGGTGAGCCACGCGGCGTGGAGGAAGTGACGCTTCGGCGGCAACGCGGCCAACCGTCGTCCTCCGCCTCCGCCATACGTGTCGTCACCCACGACCGGATGTCCGAGCGAGGCCAGATGCACGCGAATCTGATGCGTCCGCCCGGTGTGCAGGTGCGCGCGCAGCAGGTCCACGCTCTCGAACCGGGCGACGCGCACGAACGTCGTGCGCGCTGCCTTCCCTCCCGGGACGATTGCCATGCGCTGTCGGTCTCGCGGGTCGCGCGCGAGAGGCGCATCGACGCGCGTCTCCTCCTGCGCGAGGTGCCCCCAGGCGAGCGCGGCGTAGCGCCGCCGAATGGTCCGCGCGGCCAGCGCCGCGCTCAACTTGCGATGGGCCAGTTCGGTCTTGGCCACCACGAGCAGTCCCGACGTCTCCTTGTCGAGTCGATGCACGAGTCCCGGCCGCTCCTCTCCGCCTCCGGTCGCGAGTTCACCGCCGCGCCCGAGCAACGCGTTGACGAGCGTGCCGCTCCAGTTCCCCGGCGCCGGATGCACCACCATGCCGGCCGGCTTGTCGACCACGAGCAACGCGTCATCCTCGAACGCGACCACGAGCGGGATCGCTTCCGGCACGATGTCACGTCCTGGCGGTGGCGGAATGACGATGTCGATCACGTCGCGCGCGGCCGTGCGATAACTCGCACGCTCGACGACACCGTTGACGTGCACACAGTCTCCTGCACGCGGACGGCGTCGCGTTCGGCGCCCTGACTCATGCCGTGGACTGTTCGCTTGACGCGGACGCCGCCGCCGGACGCTCGCCCACCCACATGGCGAGCACGAGACAGATGGCGCCCACGGTGATGCCGCTATCGGCAATATTGAACGTCCAGAAGCGCGTGGTGCCGACGCCCACGTCGATGAAGTCCACCACCGCGGCCGCGTCACGCAGTCGGTCGAGCAGGTTGCCGACGGCGCCGCCGAGCACGAGCGGGAGCCCGAGCGCGGCCGGTGTGGATTCACGCGTGAGATCGCGCGTGGCCCAGAGCATGAGCGCGATGATCGCGACGGCGAGCACGGCGAAGAACCAGCGCGACGATTCGCCCACGTGCATGCCGAAGGCTGCCCCCTGGTTGTACGAGAGCGTGAAGCGCAGATACTCACCGATCACTTCGTGCGGGACGTGACGCGGGAGCAATGCCGTTTCGGCCCAGCGCTTGCTGAACCAATCGGGCACCAGCACCACAAGGAACAACACCCAGAAGAGCGGACGCCCCGGCTGCAACCGCGCGAGCAGCGATGATTGACTCACGCGCGCTCCGTGGTGGACGACGTGTTCGACGCCACCGGCGCGGTCGCCTCTTCTTCGGCGCCCTCGTTCCACAGCACCCACGCCAGCAGAAACGCGCCGGTGCTCACCGCCACATCGGCAACGTT
>JALOPN010000324.1 GCA_025453875.1 Gemmatimonadaceae bacterium
AGCCGTACTGGACTGGAACAGCGCCGCCGAACGGGTGCTGGCGTGGCCACGAGAGGACGTGTTGCAGCGCGCGGTGGAAACCCTCGGGCTGTGCGAGGCGGGTTGTCAGTTCGCCATGCGACTCATGGGCACCGGACCGATGTCTGCGGCCGATGTGGTCGAGACGCGACTGCACGCGCGCGACGGACGGCTCGTCGACGTGGAAGTGCAGGGGCTCGACATGCAGCTCGGTGGCGAACCCGCCGTGCTCGTCATGTTGCGCGACGTCACGGCGCAGCGCGTCGCGGAACGTGCGCAGCAGGAGAGCGCCGCTCGCGTACGCGCCTTCTTCGACCACGCGGGGATCGCGATCCAGCTGCTCGCGCTCGACGGCACGATCCTCGAGGCCAACAGCGCGTGTCGCGACATGTTCGGGCACCATGCCGAGACGCTGCTGGGCACGCGCGTGCTCGACCTCGCCTGCCCGGATGCGGTGCCCCTTGTGCAGGAAGCCATCACCGAGCTCGTCACGGCCGCGCGCGATGTCGTGACGTTCGAGGCCTGCTTCCGACACGCCGAAGGCACCACCGTCTGGGGACAGGTCACGATCGCCACGGTGGCTCTCGGCGGCGAGCGTCGCCTCATGGCCATGCTGCAGAACGCCACCGATCGCAAGCGCATGGAGCAGCAGCTCGTGCAGCAGGCGTTCGAGGATGAACTCACCGGACTCGCCAATCGCGCGCTCTTCCGTGACCGTCTGGCCCACGCGCTCGATCGCCGACTGCGCCATCGCACCGACGTGGCCGTGCTGCTGCTCGATCTCGATGGCTTCAAGCGCGTGAACGACTCGCTCGGTCACGCAGCTGGCGACGCGCTGCTGCGCGCGATTGCGAGACGCATCGCGCTGACGGTGCGCGCCGGTGAGACCGTGGCGCGTCTTGGCGGTGACGAGTTTGCGATCGTGATCGAGTCGGTGCAGCAGGATGAGGATCCGATGGCACTGGCCGATCGTCTGCTGCGCGAAATCGCGACGCCAGTGGAGATCGCGGGCCGCGAAGTGGTCGTCAACGTGAGCATCGGCATCGCGATCGCCCAGCCCGGTGAAGACGGTGACGCGGTGCTGCGCAACGCCGATACGGCGATGTACTCGGCGAAGAGCGCCGGCAAGCAGTGCGCGCGGTTGTTCGATCCGGCCATGCACGCGCGCGCTCTGGTGTGGCTCGAGATCGAACAGGACCTGCGACGGGCGCTGGGACAGGACGAGTTCGAGCTGCACTTCCAGCCATTGTTGCGGCTGGGGAGCGGCGCCTTGCGCGGATTCGAGGCGTTGCTGCGTTGGCGGCATCCGCGGCGTGGCCTGATGGCACCGAGCGAGTTCCTCGGGGTCGCTGAAGAGACGGGGCTCGTGGTGCCCATCGGCCGCTGGGTGCTGCACGAAGCGTGTCGTCACGCGGCGGCGTGGGGCGCCGACGTGGAGCCGGCGCCGACCATCTCCGTGAATGTTGCGCCACGGCAGCTCGAGGACGACGGCTTCATCAACGACGTCCGTGATGCGCTGCGGGCCTCGGGGCTCGAGCCGCGCCGTCTCGTGCTCGAAATCACCGAGAGTCAGATCATGCGGACGCCGGAGTTGGCGAAGGAACGACTGCACGCGCTGCGCGCGCTCGGTGTTCGTATCGCGATCGATGACTTCGGTACCGGCTATTCCTCACTCAGCCACCTGCAGTTCTTCCCCGTCGATGAACTCAAGATCGACCGCAGCTTCGTGGCGCGAGTCGACGACGGCGATCGCGGCGCCTCGTTCGTCCGCACGATGGTCTCGCTCGCGCAGTCACTCGGCGTGGAGGTGGTGGCCGAGGGGATCGAGCACGATGCGCAGGAACGGTTCCTGACCACGCTCGGCTGTGACACCGGCCAGGGCTACCTGTTCAGTCGGCCCATGACGGGCGATGATGCCGAGGTCTACGCGCGTGAACGCAGCGGGCTCACGCCCGTGCATCCGATCACGGCCATTCGGGACGCGCGCGTGGAGGAGGTGCCGTCGCCCGAGCCGCACGGGCTCGACACGCGCCTCAGCGCGTGAGGTACTTCTCGCCGCGCACGACGCGGGCCTCGCTGAGCCACGCGATCACGGCGTAGTGCGGGAAGTACTCGGCCGCGAGCAGATCGAGAATTCGATCGGTGACTTCCGCGCTGGCGACCACCTCGATTCGTATCGAGACGCCCGGCGGATCACTCGCACGGACACCGCGTGAGCCCTCGCCGCGCGTGTCGCTGATCGTGTAGCCAGACGCGCCAAGACGACGCAGGTCGTGTACGAGCCGGTCCTCGAGCACCGGCTCGGCGATGATCGTGATGATGGAAAGCGGAGTCGTGTGCATGGGCGTGATGCCTCAGCCGCCGTGCGCGAGTTGCGCGACACGGTAGTAGACAGGAATACCGGCGAGCAGGTTGAAGGGGAACGTGATCGCGAGCGCGGCCGTGAGGTAGTAGGTCGGGTTGGCCTCGGGGAGCGTGAGGCGCACGGCAGGCGGCGCCGCAATGTACGAGGCACTCGCGGCCATCGCGCCGAGGACGGTTGCGCCACCAACGCCGAGTCCGGCCGTGATGCCGAGCCACGCCCCCAGCGACCCATGGAGCACCGGCACGATCATGCCGAAGGCGAGCAGGAACGGCCCCACCTTGCGCAAGTCGCCAAGGCGTGAGCCGGCCACGACGCCCATTTCGAGCAGGAAGAGACA
>JALOPN010000325.1 GCA_025453875.1 Gemmatimonadaceae bacterium
TGCAAGCAGGTGCGCGACGACGACGGCTACTGGCAGACGGTGGAAGCGTATCTCGCGAGTCGTTCCGACGCGACGTTCAGTCACGGCATTTGTCAGTCGTGCGGACCAAAGCTGTACGGCGAGCATTGGCACGCGGCGGTGGCGGACGCCAACGGTGGCGGCACCGGCACATCGTGAGGCCGTTGCTGCTCGGCGTCGCGCTGCTCATCGGCGGCGTCACCCACGCGCGCGCCGTGGCGCCCGCCCCACCTGACGCGACGCGCCGCACGCTGCCGGCGAGCGATTCGCTCCCCCCAGGCTTTCGCGCCGCGTTCGACGCCAACGACGCGCGCGCCCGCGCGATCACGTATTGGCTGCAGTGCGTGCCGACGATTGCACGACTGCGCGCCGACGGACGCTTCGGCGTGGCCGCCACCGCCCCGCGTCTCATTCACTGTGAACGCCTGCCCTCGGGGGAACCCATCGGCGGCGTGTTCGATGTGGACAGCAGCTTCACGCGCGTGTCGCGATTGCAGCTGGTGCGACTCGATGGTGATCGTGGGGCCTTCACGGACGCGATCGACACGCTGCGCCTCGCGCACGAGGCGCACCTGGTGCGCGACGTCACCGCGGCGCTCGCGGCGGATGTGCGCCGCACCGGTCGCCCGTTCTCGGCCATCCCTGTCGCGCGCGTGGGCGCGACGAGCGAAGTGTGGGCCATGCCGCGCGCCAATCGCGTCCGCATGGTGGTCACCGGTGGCGAACGCGCGTACGTCCGCGCGCCGGACGGGTCGCTTCGCCTGCTCGTGGATCGTAGTGCGTCGTGGGCGCAACTGCCGCTACCGCCTGACGGCCCCCTCGAGCTCACGAGCGCCGCCGACACCGTGCCCGGCGTGGGTGACCTTGCGCCAGCGCGGTATCAGGCCGAGTTCGGTCGCCTGGTCACCGTGCGTACGCGCGTCGTGGAGAGCCGGCTGGTCCCGGGGCTCGACCCCGCCACCGGTGCGCGGGTGGTGTGGGAGCACACGGCGGCGCGGCGCTGATCGTCAGGCAGTGGTGCCGAGTCGTCCCTGCTCAAGCTCGGTGATGAGCTCGAGCAACCCGAGCGCTTCCCACGCCTGATATCGCGGTCGTCCGGAGATCGGTGCGAGCACGCCCGCGGCGACGAGCTGATCGATGGCGTCGTAGACGCGGCTCTTGGAACGCCCCGTGTCGGCAATGGCGTCCGCTGCCGTCAGCACCGGATAGGCCGGGAGCATGTCGATCAGCGACCAGACCGCCGCGTCCGCGCGTGGGACGGCAGGCTGCGTGCGCATGCGTGCGCGCCAGTCGCGCTGCAGCATCTGCACCGATTCCATGTACACCCGCGCAAGGCGCGCCGCGCGCAGCGTCGCCGCCGCAAAGTGCTCGATCCAGGCCATGAGGCCCGTTTCACCCGGCTCGCGATAGCGCATCAAGGCGGCCACGTAGGTGTCCCTCGCATCCGCGAAGACGACGCTGATCGGCGGGACGAAGTGCGGCGTGAGTCCGCGGCGCCTGAGCACGACATGCACGAGGGCCCGTCCCGTGCGCCCGTTGCCATCAACGAAGGGATGAATGGTCTCGAACTGCGCGTGGATGAGTGCCGCGTGCACAAGCGGCGAAAGCTGATGGTCGTTCAGCGCGTCGCACAGATCGACCAACAACGCCTGCAGCGTCTCCGGTGGCGGAGGAACGAAGTCGGCGTCGCACGGCGTGTAGTCGTTGCCTCCGATCCAGTTCTGCCGAGTCCGAATCGCCCCCGCGATGCGCCCGTGCGTCGTTCCTTCGAGCAATCGACGGTGGATCGCTTGTATCTGAGGCGTGTCGAAGCGGGCTTCGGCAACCGCGCTGTCGAGCGCGATCTGCATCGCGTCGATGTTGCCGAGCACGTCACGCGCCGTGGGCCCCGGTTCCGTGCCGTAGGCGCGCTTCGCTTCAGCCAGCGCCAGTTCGCGAACGCCGAGCTGCATGCCTTCCACCTTCGACGACGCGATCGACTCCGTGCGCAACAGAAGTCGCGCGAGTGGCCGGAGGGCACCGCCGCCGTCCCGATTCAATCCGTGCAGCGCATGCTCTGCTTCCGACACCAGCGCGGCGAGCTGCCCGTCCAACGTGAGCTGCAGCGTTCGCAACGGTGCCGGCAGATGCACCTCGTAGCGGCAGGCACGACGATGCCGTAACGGCGCGTCGCGCGTCGGATCGGACGGCCAGATGCGAGATTCGTAGTGACCAGGCACGGGATCGGGTCAGGAGCCGACGTTCGACCGAAAGATGCCACAAGTGTCATTTGTACGATAAATGACACTTAGAGGACTCGCCAGTTTCACATCCGTCCAGCGGGGTGCCGCGCGCACCAAACGCACAACGGCGCCCCGTCACGTGGTCGGGGCGCCGTTGTGCATGGAGTGGCTAGGGACGGAATCGAACCGCCGACACGCGGATTTTCAGTCCGCTGCTCTACCAACTGAGCTACCTAGCCGTCTGTCGTCGACCACACAGCGTCGAGACAAGACCGAATGAATAACCGAACGCGGAGGTCGGTGCCAGCCCCTCGGCGGTCACGTCGCGCGTCTCACGGCTCCCGCTTCACCGTCACGTCACCGCGCACCGCGCGCACCACCAGCCGACCCACTCCGCCCTCCATCATCGCACCGGGAGACGCCTCGGCTG